>DATEQI010000146.1:0-7805 GCA_035272805.1 Alphaproteobacteria bacterium
GGGTCTTCATCGGGCTCGAGAGCATCAACCCGGACGCCCTCCTCGGCGCCAAGAAGCGGCAGAACAAGATCACCGAATACCGCGACATGATTCTCGCCTGGCGCCGCGCGCGCGTGCAGACCTGCGCCGGCTACATCCTGGGCTTCCCCAGCGACACGCTCGAGACGATCGTGCGCGACGTCGAGATCATCAAGCGCGAGCTGCCGCTCGACATGCTCGAGTTCTTCTGCCTGACCCCGCTGCCCGGCTCGGAGGACCACAAGCATCTCTTCGAGAAGGGGGTCGCGATCGACCCCGACCTCAACAAATACGACCTCGAGCACGTCACCATGGGCCACCCGCGGATGTCCAAGGCCGAATGGGAAGCGGCCTACCGCCGCGCCTGGGAGATCTACTATTCGCCCGAGCACATGACGACGATACTGCGCCGCGCCGCCGCGCACGGGCATTGGCTTCCCACCACGCAGTTCGTCATGCAGTGGTTCCACTTCTGCATCTCGGTCGAGAAGATCCATCCCCTCGAGGGCGGCTATCTCAGGCGCAAATACCGCGGGGACCGGCGCCCGGGCTTCCCGCGCGAGAGCGCCTTCGTCTTCTATCCGCGCTATCTCTGGGAGACCGTCTCGAAGCACATCGAGATGGTGCGCCTGATCCGCCGCTTGAGCCGGGTGCGCCGGCAGATCCAAAACGACCCGCACGCGCGGGATTACATGGATCAGGCGATCACGCCCGTGGCCGCGGAGGAGCTCGACACGCTCGCCATGTTCACGCACAACGACGCGGCGAAGACGGCCGTGGGCAAGGCCCGCCGCGAGGCTGAGGCGCGCGCCCGCATCGAGGCCTGATCCCGCAGCTGGTGGATCGCGCGGTTTCCGCCATTCCCGAGCTCGAAAGCCGCATGGGCGTCTTCGGTTACTCCGCCCAGTTTTCGGTCACGAGCCCCCGGACTCGGCCGAACTCCCGTCTGTTGTTCGTCACCAAGGTCAAATCGAGCGCGCGCGCATGGGCGGCGATGAAGAGATCGTTCGCACCGATCATTTCACCCCGCCTCTTCAGCTCGGCACGGATATCGGCATAGTGGGCTGCCGCTTCGCTCGAAAGGTCGAGGACGGCGAGGTGGCGCAGGAAGGCGTCGACGGCAACGCCGTCCTGGTGCCGTCGGGGAGACAGCTCGACCCCGAACAAAAGCTGCGCTTTCGTGATGACCGAGATGCAGACATCATCGACCGGGACGTGCTGCAGTCGATTGAGGACTGCGTCGTTCGAGCGCTTCACGATGTAGGAGCACATATCGGTGTCGAGCATGTAGCGCGGCATTAATGCTCGCGCTCCTCAACCGGCAGATCCTCGACGCCTGCCATGAAATCCGCCGAGGCCGTCGGTGCGCTCGCCAAATAAGACGACCAATCCGCCGGGCGGGGCGACAGGATGACCTCGTCGCCGACCTTGCGGATGAACACTTCCGGGGTGTCGAACTGGTATTCCTTGGGGAGGCGCACGGCTTGGCTGCGGTTATTCATGAAGATCTTGGCTTTTCGCTGCATGACGCCACCTTGATCCGGCCTGGCATATACATCAGTATATGCCAAGCTGCCTGGCGTTCAAGGGCATTGACCCGCCAACTTCCCTGTTGCTTTCCCCGGCGCATGGTTTATCTAATCAGTACCAATGCAGTCCTGATTATGTGCGGTGCAGCATGATCCGCCTAAATAGGCTAACCGATTACGCAATCGTGGTCCTTTCCCAGATGGGTCGGGAGGGCGCTGCCGTGCGCACGGCGCCCCAGCTCGCCCAGGACACCGGCGTGCCGCTCCCTACCGTGGCCAAGCTCTTGAAGACGCTTGCGGCGGACCACATCATCCTTTCCCACCGCGGTGCGCTGGGCGGCTACGCTTTGAGCCGGGCGCCCGAGGCGATCACCGTCGCTGAGATCATCGCCTCGCTCGAGGGGCCGATCGCGCTCACGGCCTGTGTGGAGGGCTCGGGCAATCATTGCGACGTCGAATCCCTCTGCCCGATGCGGGGCAGTTGGGAGAAGATCAACAGCGCGATCCGCAAAGCGCTCGAGGGGCTCACACTTGCCGAGTTGGCGGCTCCGGCGTTATTCCCTCCGCTCGGCGCCGTCGAGGGCTCGCGCAAGGCGGCACCCGCAGAGGCGCTGAGCTAAGACGGCTGGGTGCTGAGAGGAGAAATCCAGGGAGCAAGGTGCAATGGCAGGTGCCGCAAATACGGTCGAGCAGCTCCGCTCGGTCACCGAGGGCAAGTACAAGTACGGCTTCGTGACCGATATCGAGGAGGAGCGCGCGCCCAAGGGTCTCTCCGAGGACACCGTCCGCTTCATCGCCGCGAAGAAAAGCGAGCCCGAGTGGCTCGTCGCGTGGCGGCTCAAGGCCTTCCGGCACTGGCTCACCATGACGGAGCCGAGCTGGGCGCTCGTGCGCTATCCGCCGATCGACTATCAGGAGCACTATTACTATTCCGCACCCAAGGCGAAGGAGGGTCCCAAGAGCCTGGGCGAGGTCGATCCCGAGCTCCTCAAGACCTACGAGAAGCTCGGCATTCCGCTTCGGGAGCAGGAGATGCTGGCCGGCGTCGCCGTCGATGCGGTCTTCGACAGCGTCTCGGTGGCGACGACCTTCAAGGGCAAGCTCGAGGAGGTCGGCATCATCTTCTGCTCGATCTCCGAGGCGGTGCAGAAGCACCCGGATCTGGTGCGCACCTATCTCGGCTCGGTGGTGCCCTACTCGGATAATTTCTTCGCCACCCTCAACTCGGCGGTCTTCACCGACGGCTCCTTCGTCTATGTGCCGAAGGGCCTGCGCTGCCCGATGGAGCTCTCCACCTATTTCCGCATCAACGCCGCGAAGACGGGCCAGTTCGAGCGCACCCTCATCATCGCCGACAAGGGCTCCTATGTGAGCTACCTCGAGGGCTGCACGGCACCCATGCGCGATGAGAACCAGCTCCACGCCGCCGTCGTCGAGCTCGTGGCCCTCGATGACGCCGAGATCAAATACTCGACCGTGCAGAACTGGTATCCCGGCGACGCCGAAGGGAAGGGCGGCATCTACAATTTCGTGACCAAGCGCGGCGCCTGCCGCGGGCGCAACGCCAAGATCTCCTGGACCCAGGTCGAGACCGGCTCGGCGATCACCTGGAAATATCCGAGCTGCATCCTCGAGGGCGACAACTCCGCGGGTGCCTTCTATTCGATCGCCGTCACCAACAATTACCAGCAGGCGGATACCGGCACCAAGATGATCCACCTCGGCCGCAACACGCGCTCGCGCATCATCTCCAAGGGCATTTCCTGCGGCCACGGCCAGAATACCTATCGCGGCCTGGTGCGCATGGGCCACGGGGCCGCGGGTGCCCGCAACTACAGCCAGTGCGACTCGCTTCTGATCGGCGACAAGTGCGGCGCCCACACGGTGCCCTATATCGAGAGCCGCAACAGGACCGCGAAAGTCGAGCATGAGGCGACCACGTCCAAGATCGGCGAGGACCAGCTCTTCTACTGCCGTCAGCGCGGCATTCCGGAGGAGGACGCGGTGGCGCTCATCGTCAACGGCTTCTGTCGCGAGGTGCTGCAGGAGCTGCCCATGGAGTTCGCGGTCGAGGCGCAGAAGCTCGTCGGCATCAGCCTCGAGGGCAGCGTCGGCTGAGGGTTGAGCCAGGAATGAAGGCGTTATCCGCAATGCCGTACCCGCCTTTCGCCGTCATTCCCGCGCAAGCGGGAATCCATTGCCGGTCCGGTATCGGGCGGCAAAGATGGACCCCCGCTTTCGCGGGGGTGACGAGCGGGATCGGTTGCTGAGGGGAACACGGGATCATCGCAATGGAAGCCATGCTTGAAATTCGCAATTTACGCGTCTCGGTCGACGGCAAGCCCATCCTCAAGGGCATCGATCTCGACGTCAGTGCGGGCGAGCTCCATGCCATCATGGGGCCGAACGGCTCCGGCAAGAGCACGCTCGCATACGTGCTTGCCGGGCGCGAGGGCTACGAGGTGACGGAGGGCACCGTCCGTTACAAGGGCCGCGACCTCCTCGCGATGCCGACCGAGGAGCGCGCGGGCGAGGGCCTCTTCCTCGCCTTCCAATATCCGGTCGAGATCCCGGGCGTATCGTCGACCAACTTCCTCAAGACGGCGCTCAACGCCGTGCGCAAGTATCGCGGCGAGAGCGAGCTCGATGCCATGCAGTTCCTGAAGCTCGTGCGCCAGAAGACCAAGGCGCTCGGGATCACCGATGAGATGCTGAAGCGCGCGGTCAACGTCGGCTTCTCCGGCGGGGAGAAGAAGCGCAACGAGGTGTTGCAGATGGCCGTGCTCGAGCCGACGCTCGCCGTCCTCGATGAGACGGACAGCGGCCTCGACATCGATGCGCTGCGCATCGTGGCCGACGGCGTCAATGCGCTTCGCTCGCCGGCGCGCGCCATGCTGGTGATCACGCATTACCAGCGCCTCTTGTCCCACATCGTGCCGGACCGGGTGCACGTGCTTGCTCACGGCCGCATCGCGCGTTCGGGCGGCAAGGAGCTGGCGCTCGAGCTCGAGGCCAAGGGCTATGCCGAATTCGTCGAGGCGGCGTGAGGGCGCGGGCGCGGAGATCGAGATGACGAGCGAGCCCAACATCAGCGAGCGCTTCGTCGCGCATTACGAGGCCCAGAAGCGCAACTTGCCGGGAGCCGGCATCGGCTGGCTCGGGGCCTTGCGCGGAGCGGCGCTCGAAGGCTTCGCCGCCAAGGGTCTGCCGACGCCGAAGAGCGAGGAGTGGAAGTATACGAGCCTCGCCCCTCTCGCGCGGCTCGCCTTGGTGCCTGCGGCCGCGGTCAAGAACGGTCTCAGTGCGGCATCTCTTCCCTGGCTCCTGCCGGCCAAGGCGCACGGCCATCGCCTCGTTTTCGTCAATGGCCGGTTGCGCCCCGACCTCTCGGCACCCGGCCGGCTCCCCGAGGGCGTCGCCTTGACGAGCCTCGCTTCCGCGCTCGCCGAGGAACCGGAGCTCCTCGCCGGGCGTCTGTGCAGCTTGGGGGCGCTCGCGGAACAGCCCATGCTCGCGCTCAATACGGCGCTGATGGCGGACGGCTTCGTCCTCCGCCTCGCGCGCGAAGCTGTGCTCGAACGTCCCGTCGAGCTCCTCTTCGTGGCACTTCCGGGCGCGGAGCCCGTCGCCTACCACCCGCGCGGCCTCATCATCGCCGAGGCGGGGAGCCGCGCCACCATCGTCGAGCAGCACGTCGGCCGAGGCCAAGGCCCCTACCTCGCCAACATGGCGAGCGAGATCCTCATCGAGGAGGGTGCGGCACTCCGTCACTATAAGCTCATGGCGGAGGGCGATCAGGCCTTCCATATCGCGATGGCTCACGTGCGGGTCGCGGCACGCGGACGCTACGAGAGTTTCGTGCTGGCCGACGGCGGCCGGCTCGCGCGCAACGAGATCCGGGTGCGGCTCGACGGCCCCGGTGCCGCCTGCGCGCTCGACGGCGCCTATATGGGACGCGCGCGACAGCACATCGACAACACCACCTTCATGGACCACGCCAAGCCGCAGACGACGAGCACCGAGCTCTACAAGGGCGTTCTCGACGGCTACGCGCGCGGCGTCTTCCAGGGCCGCATATTGGTGCGGCCCGACGCGCAGAAGACGGACGGCCGGCAGACCAGCCGCACGCTCCTCCTATCGGAGGGTGCGGAGATCGATACCAAGCCGCAGCTCGAGATCTACGCGGACGACGTGAAGTGCAGCCATGGTGCCGTCGCGGGCGAGCTCGACGAGGACGCGCTCTTCTACATGAGGAGCCGCGGCATCCCCGAGGAAATGGGGCGGCACATGCTCATCGCGGCCTTCCTCGGCGAGGTCGTCGACCAGATCGCGAGCGAGCCGGTGCGCGAGGCCTTCCAAGGCATCGTCGCGGCGGCGCTCGCGCGCAAGGCCGGAGGTGCGAGAGAATGACGATGTCGACCAGCACCGCCGCCAAGCCGCAAATGCGGCTCAACACGCCGGCCTACGATGTGGCGCGCGTGCGCCGGGATTTCCCGATCCTGACAAGGACCGTGCATGGCCGGCCGCTCGTCTATCTCGACAATGGCGCCTCGGCCCAGAAGCCGCTCCGGGTGATCGAGACCATGCGCCAGGTGATGGAGGAGGACTACGCGAATGTCCATCGCGGCGTGCACTTCCTCTCGCAGCGCGCGACCGAGCGCTACGAGGCGGCGCGCGAGACGGTCGCGCGCTTCCTCAATGCCGGGCCGCGCGAGATCGTCTTCACGCGCAATTTGACCGAGAGCATCAATCTGGTCGCCGCGACCTTCGGCCGCCGCTTCCTCGAGAAAGGCGACGAGGTGATCGTCTCCGCGATGGAGCACCACGCCAACATCGTGCCGTGGCAGATGCTCGAGCAGGAGAGGGGCATCCGCATCCGCGTCGTGCCCGTGGACGACGCGGGCGATCTGCGCATGGACGTTTACGAGAGCCTGCTCTCGCCCAAGACCAGGCTCGTCGCCATGACGCATTGCTCGAACGTGCTCGGCACCGTGACGCCCGCCGCCGAGATCGTGCGGCTCGCGCATGGGCGCGGGGTTCCGGTGCTGCTCGACGGCGCCCAGGCGGCGGTGCACCGTGGCGTCGACGTGAAGGCGCTCGACGTCGACTTCTACGGCTTCACCGGCCACAAGCTCTACGGGCCGACGGGGATCGGCGTGCTCTACGGCAAGTACGAGCTGCTCGCCAAGATGCCGCCCTACCAGGGCGGGGGAGACATGATCCGCTCGGTCAGCTTCTCCGGCACCACCTTCAAGGACCCGCCCGAGCGCTTCGAGGCGGGAACGCCGGCGATCGTCGAGGCCATCGGGCTCGCCGCCGCGATCGATTACGTGACGGAACTGGGCCAGGACGCAATCGCGGCGCACGAGCAGCAGCTTCTCGAGTACGCGACGCGGCTGCTTTCGGCCATCCCCGGCCTCAGGATCTACGGTACGGCGGCCGAGAAGGCGGCGATCCTGTCCTTCACGCTGAAGACGGCGCACGCCCACGACATCGGCACGATCGTCGACCGCGCGGGCGTGGCGCTGCGCACCGGGCACCATTGCGCCCAGCCGCTGATGGAGCGCTTGGGCGTCGCGGGCACTGCGCGCGCCTCCTTCGGCCTCTACAATACCCACGAGGAGGTCGACCGCCTGGCGGATGCCATTCGTTCGGTCGAGGAGATTTTCGGGCGATGATGGACGACCTGCGCGAGCTCTACCAGGAGGTCATCCTGGATCACGGCAAGCATCCGCGGAATTTCCGCCATCCTGCGGACGCGAACCTCGAGGCGCGCGGCTACAATCCGCTGTGCGGCGACCAGCTCACGGTCTATTTGAGGCGCGACGACGACGGAGTCATCCGCGATGCGGCCTTCGAGGGGCGCGGCTGTGCCATCTCGACGGCCTCCGCCTCGCTGATGACGGAGCTGCTGCGCGGCAAGAGCGAGGATCAGATCAAGGCGCTCTTCGAGGCCTTCCACCGCCTCTGCACGGTGGGTGAGGACGACTCGTTGCCCGCCGAGCTCGAGGAGGATGTGGACAGGCTGCGCGTGCTCGCGGGCGTGCGTCAATTTCCCATGCGGGTAAAATGCGCAACGCTCGCCTGGCACACGATGAACGCCGCGCTGAGCGGCACCCAAGAGGTCTCGACGGAGTAGCGAGGAGAGCCGTGAACGAGCAAACCTGGAGTTCCGAGGCAATTGCCGGCGCGCGCGATGCGGAGCCGGACGGCGCCGCGCGCACCGAAGGCGACCTCACGCGCGCGGGCAAGCCGCTC
>DATEQI010000147.1:0-9375 GCA_035272805.1 Alphaproteobacteria bacterium
GGCCGCAAGACGGGCGTAGCCGGGAAGTCCCCGACGGGCCGCCGCCGCCGCGGCGCCGAAGCCGGCAATGCCGGCCACGTTCTCGGTGCCCGCCCGCAAGCCGCGCTCCTGGCCGCCGCCGCGTAGCTGGGGAGAGACAGCGAGGCCGTCTCGCACCAAGAGCGCTCCCACCCCTTGCGGCCCGCCCAGCTTGTGGGCGGAGAGCGCCATCAGATCGGCGCCGAGGGCGGCGAAATCGATTCTGATCTTGCCGGCCGCCTGGACCGCGTCCGCATGCACAAGCGCGCCATGGGCGTGCGCAAGCAGGGCGAGCTCGGCAAGCGGCTGCTCGACACCCGTCTCGTTGTTGGCGAGCATGACCGCGACAAGGGCCGGGCGCCGGTCCGCCTGCAACAGCGCTGCCAGCGCATCCAAACGAACGACGCCATCCGGCCCGACCGGAATGCGCTCGGCCGCAGGGGCCGCCGCGAGGATGGAGTCATGCTCGATATCCGAGACCAAGAGGCGCTCACGGCCGGCGCCCGCGAGTGCGAGATTGTTGGCTTCGGTGCCCCCGCTCGTGAAGACGACCGCGGCGGAGGCGGCACCGACGAGTGCCGCGACCGCCTCGCGCGCGTCCTCGACGCGCTTTCGCGCGCGCCGGCCGAAGCGGTGCACCGAGGAGGCGTTGCCCGTCTCCGCCAACGCCGCCGCCATGGCGGCGAGCGCCTCCGGCCGCAGGGGTGCGGTGGCGTTGTAATCGAGGTAGATGTCGCGGCTCATCGTCTGCTCTTCTCGGCGTCGGCGGAGCCGGCTATGCCGTCCCGCGAGCGCCGGTCGAGCCCCCGCTCACGGCTTGCCCGAGGAGACGGCGTGCTGACGCTGGCGCGTCTCGCCCGCGGCTGCGCGCTCGGCGAGCTCCGCCTCGAGCTCGGCCACGCGCTCGTTGAGCGCCTGGACGCTGCCGCGCAGGTCCTCGATCGCGCGCAGGAAGGGGTCGACGATATCCCCCGTGGGCGTGCCGTAGGCGAGGAAATCCTTGCTCGCGCGCTTGTCCTTGGGCATGACGATGCGCGCGGGATTGCCCACCACCGTGACGCCTTCGGGCACGTCCTTGGTCACCACGGCATTGGCGCCGACCCTGGCACCCTCGCCCACCGTGATGGCACCGAGGATTTGGGCGCCCGAGCCGACGATCACGCCGTTGCCGAGGCTCGGATGGCGCTTGACGCCGATCTGGGCGGCCGAGTCGACCGAGGGCAGCACCCCTCCCAAGGTCACGTCGTGATAGAGCGTCACGTCGTCGCCGACCTCGGCCGTCTCGCCGATGACGACGCCCATCCCATGGTCGATGAAGAGGCGCTGGCCGATGCTGGCCCCCGGGTGAATCTCGATCCCGGTCAGGAAGCGGCCGATGTTGGAGATCATCCGCGCCGAGAGGCGCCAGCCGCCGAGCCAGGCCCAGTGAGCCACCCGATGGAAGACCAGGGCAAGGAAGCAAGGATAGGCGAGCACCACCTCTAGCCGCGAGCGGGCGGCCGGGTCGCGCGCCATCATGGAGTCGATTTGGTCGCGTAAGCTCTTGAAATTCATGGCCCGACTGCGATATGTCTCGGCATGCCCCGGGGCGCCTTCGCCGCCCTCCGGCGACTGGCCGCCCCGGGGGTGCCACTGCGGGCATATAATTTGCCTGGAATCATCGGTCAAGTTAAGCGGTTCGTGCGGCCGCCATGAAGCGATTTGGCCCCGCACCCCCCCTGGGGTCCGCTTTTGCCCGAGCGAGGGTGTCGTGGAAGGAAGTATCGGCCGATGCCTGAAGTGATCTTCAACGGACCCGACGGCCGCATCGAGGGCCGTTACCATCACAGCAAGATGCCGAATGCGCCGATCGCGCTTTTGCTGCACCCGCATCCGCAGCACGGCGGCACCATGAACAACAAGATCATCTATAACCTCTTCCAAGCCTTCGTCCGGCGCGGCTTCTCCACGCTTCGTTTCAACTTCCGCGGCGTGGGCCGCTCCCAGGGCAGCTTCGACCGGGGCGAGGGCGAGCTCTCGGACGCGGCCTCGGCCCTCGACTGGCTGCAGACCTTCAATGCGAACGCGGCGAGCTGCTGGATCGCGGGCTTCTCCTTCGGCGCCTGGATCGGCATGCAGCTCCTCATGCGGCGGCCGGAGATCGCCGGCTTCATCTCGATAGCACCCCCCGCCAATATCTACGATTTCTCGTTCCTGGCCCCCTGCCCCGCCTCCGGCATGATCATCCAGGGCAATTCCGACGAGGTCGTGCCCATCGAAGCCGTCAACAAGCTGGTCGACAAGCTGAGCCAACAGCGCGGCATCAAGATCGACTATCGGGTGATTCCCGGCGCCAACCACTTCTTCAACGACCAGCTCGAGGCCGTCATCTCGAATATGGAGCGCTATCTCGACGCGCGCCTCGCCCAGGCGGCCGAATAGAGCGCGATCGTGTCAAGCCGAACCCTTTTATCGCCGCCCCTGCGAAAGCATTAGTTGGGGCACACATCTCCCGATGCTTGCAGAACCATCGGGGGTCCTTCGTGACGCGACCCTTCGGGTCGCTCCTCAGGATGAGGACATTTGTGTGTGGCAGTAAGACTTTACCTCATCCTGAGGAGCGCGCGGAGCGCGCGTCTCGAAGGACGCACCTGAGCCGGTCCGAGGCGCCCGCCCCCTTCCCCTCTCATCCCGGGCTCCCGGAGGCGCTATTAAAGCGTCCGCCCGAGAGCGGGCGGCGCACGCCGGTCGTCGACGGCAGGCTGAGCGGCAAGCCCAGGCGCGAGCGCACCGCGAGCCAAGCAAACGCCTGGGCCTCGAGCGCATCGCCCTGCCAGCCGACCACCTCGACGGGCTCGACCGGGGTGCCGAGGGCCGCCGCGAGTGCCGCCATCAGGGCCCCGTTGTGCCGCCCGCCGCCTGAGACCAGCCAACGCCGCGGCGCCGTCGGAAAGTGCCGCGCGCCCGCCGCCACCGCCTCCGCCGCAAAGGCGGTGAGCGTGGCCGCCCCGTCGGCGAGTGCCAGGCGCTCGACCAGGCGCCAGCCGAAATCGTCGCGGTCGAGCGACTTGGGCGGCGGCCGCGTGAAATAATGATGGGCGAGAAGCCCCGCGAGCAGCTCGTTATCGACGCGGCCCGCGCGCGCCACCCGACCGTCCGCGTCCATGGCGCGGCCGGTATGCCGGCTCAGCCAATCGTCGATCGGCGCATTGCCCGGGCCGGTGTCGAAGGCAAGCACGGCGCCGTCCTCCCCCACCCAGGTCACGTTCGCGACCCCGCCGAGATTGAGCACGGCAAGCGGACGTGCGAGGCCCGCGGCGAGGGCTGCGTGATAAAGCGGGGCGAGCGGCGCCCCCTCCCCGCCTTCGGCCACATCGGCGCTGCGGAAATCGTTCACCACGTCGATCCCCGTCGCGCGCGCGAGCATGGCACCATCGCCGATCTGCCAAGTGCGCCCTTCGCGCGGACGGTGGAGGATGGTGTGGCCATGAAAGCCGATGAGATCGATGGCGCGCGCTTGCAGCTTTTGGCTCGCGAGGAAGCGCTCGACCGCCTGCGCATGGGCGAGCGTGAGCAGCCTCTCCGCCTCGGCCGTGGCACCCTTGCCGCCGAGCACGCCGCGCACCGCCGCGCGCACGCGAGGCTCATAAGGGTAGGTCGCCCACGGCCCGGCCATAATACGGCTCTCGCCGTCGGTCGTGAGGCAGGCCACGTCGATGCCATCCAGCGAGGTGCCGCTCATCAGGCCCAGGACGGTGGCTGGCAAATTCATGGGCCCCTCTCATCGGCCGGGCGGCTGCCGCCGCGGCCACGCTGCCCTCGTGTTTCCCCTGGCGTTGTTCGGGGGGGTCGATTGTGCTAAAGCACGGCACTCCCGGCAACCAGAGTTGCGCGCTGAAGCACCTCGCCCCCGTCCGCACCGCACATGAAGAAATTTCGCTCCGACTTTCTGCGCACCATCGCCGAGCGCGGGTTCGTCCACCAGATCAGCGATCCTGAAGGGCTCGACGCGCGCCTCGCGGGCGGGCGCGTCGTCGCCTACATCGGCTTCGATTGTACCGCGTCCAGCCTCCATGTCGGCAACCTCGTCGGCATCATGTTGCTGCGCCATTTCCAACGCACGGGACACAAGCCGATCGTGCTCATGGGCGGGGGTACCACGAAGGTCGGCGACCCCTCCGGCAAGGACGAGGCGCGCAAGCTGATGAGCGAGGACGACATCGCCGCCAACATGGCCGGCATCAAGGCGGTGTTCGAGAAATTCCTCGACTTCGGCGACGGCCCGGGCGACGCCGTCATGGCGAATAACGCCGAGTGGCTCGACCGCCTCGAGTACATCCCCTTCCTGCGCGATGTCGGCCGCCACTTCTCGGTCAACCGCATGTTGACCATGGACAGCATCAAGCTGCGGCTCGAGCGCGAGCAGCCGCTCTCCTTCCTCGAGTTCAACTACATGGTGCTCCAGGCCTACGACTTCCTCGAGCTCGCCCGGCGCTACGGCTGCGCGCTCCAGATGGGCGGGTCGGACCAGTGGGGCAACATCGTGAACGGCGTCGAGCTCGCCCGCCGCGTCGAGGGACGCGAGCTCTTCGCGCTCACGACCCCGCTCATCACCATGGCGTCGGGTGCCAAGATGGGCAAGACGGCGGTGGGTGCCGTATGGCTCAATGAGGAAATGCTCAGCCCGTACGACTACTGGCAGTTTTGGCGCAACACGCACGATGCCGACGTCGGACGCTTCCTGAGACTCTTCACCCCTCTGCCGAGTGCCGAGATCAGGCGCCTGGAAATGCTGCAAGGAAGCGAGATCAACGAGGCGAAGATCGTGCTCGCCAACGAGGCGACGGCACTTTGCCACGGCCGCGCCGCCGCCGAGAGCGCGGCCGCGACCGCGCAGCGCACCTTCGTCGAGGGCAAATTCGGCGATGCGCTGCCGGAGAGCGAGGTGAGCCGCGCGCAACTCGCCGGCGGCTGGCCCCTGCTTCACGCCCTCGTCGACACCAAGCTCGCCTCGAGCAACAGCGACGCACGCCGCAAGATCCGCGAAGGTGCCGTGCGCGTGAACGACGCCGTCGTCAGCGACGAGATGCGCCAGCTCAGCCTCGCCGACCTCGGCGCGGAAGGCGTCATCAAGCTCTCCCACGGCAGAAAGCGCCACGCCCTCGTCAGGCCTTCCTGAGCGCCTGGCTCCGCCGCGGCCGACGCGCCCTCGCTTCCGTCACGGATAGGGCTCCTTGCGCAGATTGAAGGCGATGGAAATGCGCGCCCGGTCTCCGCGATGCGAAAATACCGTATGCGGGATATAGCTCGGGAAAAGGATCATCAAGCCGGGGACGGGGTGGACGAAGATGCTCGGCCGGAGGAGCCCGGGGAAGAACGTGCTGGTGCGGCCCTGGCAGGGATCGAAGAGCTGAAGCAGCGTGCTTTTCTCGGGATCGCCCGAGGAATCGCCGGCATCGACATAATAAGTGCCCGACCAGGTGGCGCCGGGATGGGTGTGCGTCTTGTTGAAGTCGGCCGTGCGGCTGACATTGGCCCAGGCCTGCAGCGTCCAGCCGAACTCCGTCGGCTTGACCCCCTGGGCCAGCATGATCTCCGTGGTCGCATGATTGGCCATCTCCACCATGCGCCCGACCAGCGTCTTGCCGGCATCCCCGCACCATTCGAGCAGTCCGGTCTCGGAGTGCCAGCCGCCGATATTGCTTTTGGCCTGCCCGCGGCTTTCCCGCTCACGGGCGAGGATATGGCGCCTGAGCTCCTTGTTGAGTCCGGCGCTGTCCGCCCAGACGTGGCGCATGACCGGGCTCGGAAAGCAATAATCGAGTTTGACGACATCGAGCTCGGACATGAACCCATCACCGATTTGCGGCGGCTTGCCGCGGGCCTACATTACCATTGCCCGAACAAGCCTTGCAGCAGCTTCCGCCCGCCCCGAGCGACGTATGGTATGTCCACATCTCCCGATGCTTGCAAAACCATCGGGCATCCTTCGTGACGCGACCCTTCGGGTCGCTCCTCAGGATGAGGAGATTTGTGTGTGGCAGTAAGACTTTACCTCATCCTGAGGAGCGCGCGGAGCGCGCGTCTCGAAGGACGCATCTGAGCTGGGCCGAGGCGCCCGCCCACAGCGCGCTACCCCCCGCCTTGCATCGGCTTGACCTTGTCGCTTGGCTCCGGCGTGAGGTCCGAGCCGTTACCGAACAAGCCCTTGACCAGTTCGCGCAGGATTCCGGGAGCAAGTGCCGAGAGCGGGTTCACCGTCACGTCCGGATCGTCGAGCTTGCCCGTCGCCTCATAGGTCGCAGCGAAGACTCCGCCGCCCTTGGGCCCGACGAGAATCTCATTGAGCCCCGGGATGTTCCCCAACAGGCTGTTGATCGTGTAGATGGGCACGATCGTGCCCTCGATGCGGAGCTGGTTGGCGTCGGGATCGATCCAGCCCTCGAAGGTGAGCCCGAGCTCGGAGCCGACCGTGCGCCCCTCCTTGATCTCGACGCGGGTACCCGTCCTGGTAAAGGGCGCGATGAGAGCGCTGAAAGTGATCCCTTCGCCCGAGAGCCTGTCGCCGGCGCCGGCGGGCGAGGTAACGGTCAATAGCTTGACCGGTAACGGTGCCTGAAGCAGCTTGAAGTCCGTCATGCGCAACGTGCCCGAGAGCGGAGGGTCGAGTTTCGTGTCATCGTAGGTGCCGGCGAGCCTGAGCTTGCCGCCCACGACGTTGTCGGCGAAATCGACGGCCCTGAGCACGTCACCGGCATTATCGGTGCTGATCGCGAGCCTGCGCTTGCCATCCTGCGCGACGATCTCGAGGTGAAATGGGGCTCCGCTCGCGGTCTTGGCATCGAAGACCGCGCGCGCGGCGCGCCGGCCGTCATAGTCGATGGTCGCGGAGGCGTCGCTCAAGGGTACGTCCACCGACTGGCTGAGCCACAGCTTCTTGACGCCAAGCGCTATCGCAAGCTTGGCCCCGGGCTCCTTCGGCTCATTGCTTTTGTCCTTGATGAAGGGTGCTGCGTCGAACGCGTCGCCGCGGAGCTCGATGGCATAGCCGTCATCTTGCCGGCGCGTGACGGTGACCGCCAGCCTGTCGCGAAAGAGGACGAGGCGATCGAGCCGGGCGGCGCGGAAGGCGCCGCTTGCGGCATCGAAGCTCACCTCGCCATGCACCGCGAGGTCCGCGGCCTCGACCGCGAAGTCGGGAATGGCGCTCAGCTTGTCGCCGCTCAGGATCAGCGTGGCATGGGCCTTGCCGGAGGCACCCGGCAGCTTTCGCCAATCGACCTCCGGGAGCGTGAGGCGCGCCTTCGTCAGGTCGAGCGCGAGATCGGCTCGGGTAGGGCTGCGCTCCGCCCCCTTGAGGTCGAGCTCGACGTGCACGGGCCCCTTCAGGATCCCGGCGACATCGAGGCCGAGAGCCTTGCGTGCCCGATCGTCGAGGTCGCCCGTGAGCCGTACGCGGCGCTCCGGCGACTTGCCGAAGGTCTCGCCCCACGAGAGCGAGACCGGAACGGGTCCGATCGTGGCATCGCCGGTCGCCTGCATGCCCGCCTTGTCGACCTTCAGCGCGAAGTTGCCCCGGCTCAAATCACGACCCAGGAACATGGATGCCATGCTTATGTCTTTCAACTCCGCGGACGCCGAGGCATCGATCTGAGCCAAGCGCAGGTCATGGAGAAGCGGGAACTTGAAGGCAAGGCGGATGGCCGCGTCGCCCGTGATCTTCTTGGGGTCGAGACCGAGTTGCGAGGCATAGCGGAGCGGCTCGTGGTCGACCAGCTCCGCCGCCGCGCCCAGCGGACCGTGAAGCGCCAAGTCGATGGCGATACGCTGGTCCTCGCCGTCGAGGCCGGTGATCGCGATGGTACCCGAATCGACGGCGATGCCCTGGGTGCTGCCCTTGTCGATGGCGATATTGAAGCTCTTCTCGTCGAAATGCACCTCGCCCCCCGCACCTCGCACCTTCGGCATCTTGTCGAGATAGCGCACGTCGATGCCGGAAAGACGCATGCTGCCGTTGACCTTATCGAACGCGAGGTCCTTGAAATCGGGGCCGTGGCCGTGCGCTTCGATCGAGGCGTAGAGCTCATCGACCGCTCCGGAGGAAAGGTTGGCTGTGATCCAGGCCCGCGGGTTCCCGGCGACGCTCTCCGGCCAAAGCTTCGGCAAGTCGTCGACCTTGACGCCCTTGCCCACGACATCGAGCGTCGCCGTGCTGTTGCCGTCGAGCTCGTGTGCCGTGCCATGAAGCGTGAGGGTGGTGCCGCCGAGATCGATGTCTGCATCATCGAGCGTGAGGGCAGTGCCATGCTCGGCAAGCGAGCCCTTGGCCGCCAGGCTCTTCACGTCCAGGTCCGCGGGATAGAGCTCGCGCAGGACGAGGCGGCCTTCGCCGGCGGAGACGTCGAAGTTGAGCGCGTCGAGCGAGCCGTCGAGCGCGAACTGCGCGTGGATTTTTCCGCCGAAGGGAAGCGAGAAGTGCGCCATGGGCGCAAGCTCCGGTGCCGCCTGGGCGAAAGTCGCCGGATTGAGCCCGCCGAAGGCAACATCGAGGCTGAGCGCCCGCGTCGTCGCGTCGTAGAGTCCGCGCGCGTCGAAATGGCTCGTCAGGTCCTGGACATGGAGATCGAGGGCAGCGGACGCGCGGATGCCGGCCGCGTCGCGCTCGAGCACGAGTCGCGAGAGCTGCGCCTTCCAGGAGGTGTCCCAGCGGCCGCCTTCGACTACGAGGTCGGCGCCCGTGATGGTGATGCGGCGCAGGAAGCTGATCGGCCGTTCGCGATCGGGCAGCCGCAGCATGTCCTCCAGCATGACCGGCAGCACGTTCGAGCGGACCTGCGAGGCCGATTCGTCGACAAGCTCGAGATCGAATTTTCCATCCGCGTTTCGGCGTAGACGGAGTTGCGCGCCGCTGATTTCGAGCGAGGTGGGTGCTACGACTCCCTCGACGAGGGCGCGCGCGCTCAAGCGAAGCGAGATTTCCGGAAGCGTGAGGAGCGGCCGTCCGGCGGGATCGATGACATGGATGCCGATGCCCTGCAAATCGAGCGTGCGTTCCCAGCCGCCCCAGGCGAGCACCGTGCGGTCGATCTTGAGGATGAACCCGCGGTCAGGTGCCGAGAGCGCCTCCTCGATATAAGGGGTGAGCAGGCTGAGCGTGATGGGGCCTTGGGACAGCCGCCACGCCGCAACGGCGACAAGGATGGCGATGCCCGCCACGATCGTGCCGAGCACTTCGACGAGAATCCTGGCCGATCGCCTGACCACTAAAGCGCCGCCTTCACAAGGATCACGGCCGCCCCTTCGCGCAGGGCAATCGCATCTCGCCGCCTCGCCCTTCGAGACGCGCGCTTCGCGCGCTCCTCAGGGTGAGGCGGCCCG
>DATEQI010000148.1:0-3080 GCA_035272805.1 Alphaproteobacteria bacterium
TCACATCGCCGGGATGGAGGGTCAGGCTGGCGCTGAGGCTGGCCAGGATCTGCGGCACGCCGAAGAGCAGGTCCGAGGTGTTCGAATCCTGGCGGATCTCGCCGTTCACCTTGAGCGAGATGCGCTTGCCGCTCCAATCGCCGAACTCGTCCTTGGTGACGATGCAGGGACCCATCGGCCCGAAAGTATCGAAGCTCTTGCCTTTGAACCATTGGCCGTGGTCGCGCTGGGCATCGCGCGCGGTCACATCGTTGAAGACGGTGTAGCCGAAGACCGCGGCGAGCGCGTTGTCGACGGTCAGGTCCACCACTTTCTTGCCGATCACCACCGCGAACTCGACCTCGTAATCGAGCATCTTGGTGTGGTTGGCATGGCGCTTCACCCCATCCTCCGGGCCGATCACCGTGGTGAAGGGCTTGGAGAAGATCTCGGGGATCTTGGGATAGCTCGGCGGGACGCCGCGCGCCCGCGCGCCCTCCTCGATATGGAGCTTGTAGTTGCGGCCGATGCAGAAGATGTTCTTGCGTGGGTGCGGGATCGGCGCGTAGAGCTTGGTTCCGGCCAGGGGCAGAAAGTGGCCCTTGTCCTGCGCGGCGCTCACCACCTTGCGCGCTTCGGCCAGCGTGCCATCGCCGCCTTCGATGAAAGAGATGATGTCGCCGGGCAGCGCGCTGCTCGCCTGCTTGAGATCGAGAATGCCGCGCTTGGCATCGACCGCGCCAAGGCGCTCCTGGCCTTTGGCGTCGAAGGTCACGAGTTTCATGGCAATCCTGCTCCTTTGCGTTGGACCGCGCTTCTTGCCCGACAAAGACACTCGCTGCAAGTCCCGCTGGCGTGAAGCAGCCGCAGTTTCGGGTTGCAATCTCGCCGAGCGCTCGATTGACTGAAGTTGAACACCACGAATCTCGAACTATCTGATCCAGCGAGACTATTCAGGAAATTCACGGGCGCGTGGCACCACGCCGCGGCCGCCCGCGGCGTTTTCTCGGCGCTGCCGGCTGGGGCGGCGGCTTGGCTTGTGGCAGCTGGCGGACGAGTGGCGGCGGTGCGACGCCGACAGCCTTGAGCACGGCACCGGCGCACCCGGCCGTGCCGGTGCGCAGCAGGAAGCGCTTGCCGGCCTGGTCGACGGCGAGCTCCTCGAGGCGGTCGAGATCGCGCACGATATCGCCCCATTCCAGATCGGCGCCCGCGGCGGTGAGGCGCTCGTCGAGCTCCTTGCGCAGCACGAGGGCGAGGAAGGAGCAGAACAGGTGGCCGGCGATGGCGGCGTCGCACTGGTGATAGATCGGACGGGTCTCGAGGATGGCCTTGGCGGTGCGGAAGATGGCCTCGATCTTCCAGAGCTGACGATAGGCGAGCGCGACGGAGAGGGTATCGAGCTTGCTGTTGGTGCGCAGCACGTAGAGCCCGTCGTAACGCGCGTCCTCGGCGACGCGCGCCGGATCGATCGCGAAATGGCCCTCGCGCGGGGTCTTGAGGAAACGGCGGTAGCCGGCATTGCCGACGAGCGCCTTGTCGCCGCGATCGAGCGTGTGGTCGAGGCTCGCGAGGATTTGCTCGCGCGCGAGCGCATCGCGCGTGGCCTGCTGCGGATTGAAGCAGACGATGTAGCGTCGCGGCTTGGCGTCCGGTCCCCAGTTGCCGAGGACCACCTCCTTGACCTCGATCTCGCCATCCTCGCCGCTTGCGTGGGGGATGAGCAGCGGCACCATCGGCGTCTTGTCGGCGAGAACGAGGTCACGGACTTCTTTATCCGAGCGTTCGCGGGCGCCGAGGATGTACTCGATGCCGCGGATCTCGAGCTCGGCCATGGTCTCGGCGCTGATCATGCCGCGATCGGCGACGACACACATGCGGGTGATGCCGAAGCGCTCGCGCAGGCGGTCGACCACCGGCAAGAGCGTCGTCACGTCGGTGGTGTTGCCGGGCCAGGTCTCCGAGCAGATCGGCCGGCCCGCTTCGTCGAGCACCACGCCGACGACGACCTGCTTGAGGTCCGGGCGATGGTCCTTCGACTTGCCATACTGTCCGAGGCTCTCGCCGCCGGCGCCGTGGAAATAGAGCGACGTGGTGTCGAACAGCACCACCGAGAGATCGGAGAACAGGCTGTGGCGATGCTCGAACAACGTCTCCTCGATCCGGTCCTTGGTGCGCCGTGGCGCGCGCGTGGCGCCCTTCTGGTCGGCGAGTTCCTCGCCGAGCCAGGTCATCGCCCGATAAAGATGATGCAGCTCCAGATCCTCGATCCCGGCGACGCGGTAGGCCTCGAGCCAGCGCTCGCAGGCGCGGTCCGAGCCCGACACCATGAGCCGATGGAGCACGGTGGCGAAGACCGCGCGCTCCACCGGGAACGCGAAACGGCGTTTGCCGAGCAGCGCCTCGACAGTCCTGCGGCAGCCGGTCTCTTCCCAAAGCCGCTCGAACACCAGGGGTCCGCCGATGCGCCGAGTCGAGACCGCGTCGAGCGTACCGTCGCGCAAGGCCGAGACCAGCATCGCCGTCTCGCACAGCCGGGCACCCGAGCGCAGCAGCACATCGAGCTTGCCCGAGGCCTCGAGCTCGTCGACGCGCCCGAGCGTCGCGACCACGCTCTGCCGCGTCTTGTTGCCCTCGCGGCTGTTCTCGACGATCTGCAGGTAACGGCGGTCGCCCGAGGGCTTGATGCGGAAGAACATGCGGCGCTCCGAAGAGACACCGCAACGATAGACGATTTATAAGCGATTAACAACGATAATATCGCTATATATCCACCATAACGTGGCACCACAACTCCAGCAAAAATCCAGCCCAGATCACGCTAACCTATTGAAAGGACTCAACTCACAATCCGAGCCTGTCGCCGCAGCTGTTGAACTTCAGCCTAAGTCTTCATCCGGATAAAGACTGAAGGGTAAGGCAACCATCGGCTCGTCGGGCGAGAAAATCATTTTTTGACGATGGCCGGGTTCAATATCGCCGATTAGGAGAAATGATTTTATTGAGCGAAGAAGGACTCATTGAGCCACAAGCGAACTCGAACCGCCTGCGAATAGTGGCCCGGGTGTGATGAATGACAGGCGGACCGCGACGCCCGATCA
>DATEQI010000149.1:0-2439 GCA_035272805.1 Alphaproteobacteria bacterium
AGGACATAGGCGTAGGCGCGGACCGCGTTGTAATGGATGTGCTGATCGGCGCAGCTTGTGCGCTCCGACCTTTTGTGGGCGCATCGCCGTGGCCTCTCGCGTCGTTCTTGATCGGACGCATGTGTGATGCTCCCAAGGACCGGAGCGCGGTCGCGCCTCTTCAGGCCGTTTTATCGCACCCTGATTTGGCGGCCATTTGCAAATCCTATAGTGCGCTTCGGGTAGCTGACCTTCTGCGGGTGGTCCAAGACGAGCACACCCCGTTGCCGCAAAAGGCAGTTGCCGCTTGGTATGCCGCAGGCACCACACTATTGAAAGGTGAGCGGCTGTTACGACGGCGGGGAGACCTATCGGCTCTGTTTCGCCAATTCGAGAATATGGACATCCCTGCTCAGCTTTCCGCCGTCTTGCAAGACGCGACTCGAAGCTCGAGATTCGCGCTCTCGGCCGTACTGCCGCTCGTGTGGCTCGAGGTCCGACAGTCTCAGACCGCGCGCATCGTGCGTAATGATCTCGGGCCAACCAGAACCGTCGAGGGCATTCCCCTCTATGCGATCGACAAACACACAGCCATGGGGTCGCGGGCGCTGGCCAAGTTCTCAAAGCGGGCGCCAGCGATAAGCCGGTTCCTGGCAGCCCACGGCGAAATCCCCCGTCCCTTAGGGGCCGTCGGGTTAGCCGTCTTCCATGCGGAAGGTGGTCGGCTCCGCGACCAGCTCCTATGGCAGCGGACGGAGGAGTTTGCCATGCTCGAGCGCGAGGCCGATGCGGCCACGGTCAAGTTGGAACCCCGCGGCCCTGCTCGAGCTGATGCAGATCGTGCGTGATCATCTTGACGCACTGAACGACATTCGCGAGGCCGAACTCCTGCGCGCCGTGGCCAAATCGAGGCCAAACGGGATTCCCACGCCATGACCGAAGAGCTCATGCCAGTCGGGGTTCTAACTTCTGATAAACTTCTATTATCAGAACCCAAAAGCGAGGATTGGTCCCTTCGGATCACGCACGCCGGCCCTCCGCTACACTCGCTGACTGGGATGGTCTTGGATTATCTCCGCGCGAGCGTTGGTACCAACACCCGCTGTGCCTATCAGTCCGACCGTCGGCACTTTCTGCGTTGGGGCGGATCCTCAAGCTCATCGACGAGGACCCGAGCATATCGCACCTCATCCTCGATGCCGATTCGAGACCCAAGGGGCTGTGGCCTCTCCTCTCGGCCTTGAGCAACAGGCAGGTCGCTAAGCTGCGTGTGCCGCTCACCATCATGCCGGGCAATCTCACCGACGAGCAGATCGACCTGCCGGCGTGAGGACGGGGCGCGCGCCGGCCCACGCCCTCGCTCAGCTTGGGACGGCTGTCCCCGCCTCGCCTGCCGCCTCCGTGACTGGGCAGCAGAAGACCTCCTCCGGCTCGGCAATGCCGCGGAGCGCGTGGAAGCCGAGCGCGAGCAGCGGTTGCCCGTAGCGGTGCGCAAACTCGGCGGAGAGGAGCAGCGGACGGTCGAGCGCTTTCGAGAGCGCCTCGATGCGCACGACCTTGTTCACGGCCGAGCCGATCACGGTGAAGTCGAGACGGTTGGGTGCGCCGATGTTGCCGTAGCCGACGTCGCCGATGTGAAGGGCGATGCCGAGCTTGATGCTGCGCTGACCTTCCGCCGCGCGTCGCGCGTTGAGCTCCCGCACATTGGCGAGCGCGTCGCCCGCGGCGGCGAGGGCCGAATTGATCGCCGAGTGGTCGAGCTCGATATCAAGGGGAAAGATGGCGAGCATGGCATCGCCGATGAATTTCAGGATCTCGCCGCCGCGCGCAATCACCGGCTCGCCCACGGCCTCGAAATACTCGTTGAGGAGCGTGATGAGCTCGTCGTGGGGGAGCGTGTCCGAGAGGTTGGTGAAACCGCGCAGATCGCAGTACCACAGCACGGCGTGGATGGTCTCAAGCTGGCCGCGCCGGATGGCACCCTGCAGCACGCGCCGGCCGGTGAGCGGTCCGATGTAGACGTCGAGCAGATTGGCCCCCATGCGGCGCAGCTTGTAGATCTCGACCACGAGGCTCAGGATCGGCAGCAGGTCGTTGAGCAGCGTCAGATCCTCGACCGAGAAGCCGCCGCCGCGGTCGGAGGTCCAGGTGACCGCGGCCGGCAGGCCCTCGCCTTCGGAGAGCGCCATCGCCACATAGTCGGTCGCACCCGCCGCTCGCAGCTCCTCGAGAATGGGGAAGTCGAGGTGCGGGTTCGCCACGTCGAGCCGGCGCCGCAATCCCGCCGCCCCCTCGAAGATGACGCGGATGGGGCTCAGGAGATAACTCTCGCTCCGCTCGATGCCGTGCTCGTTGTCGCGGCGCTCGACCGCGGCTCCGCGCAACCAGCGCAAGCTCACGCCGGAGAATTGGGGGTGGAGCACGCGAACGCTGAGGTTGGCGCGCCAGAGCGGCAGCCCC
>DATEQI010000150.1:0-7948 GCA_035272805.1 Alphaproteobacteria bacterium
CTTTCCGGAATTCAGCTCAGCAAGGTCGAATCCCGACTTTGTCGGCAGCCGCGATGGGCGTAGGCTCCCCAAGGAAGGACCGGTTTGGTCGGCCATCGGGGAGATGTCGGATAAAGTCGGTCCGACAAGTGGGAAGCGGGCAAGTGGGAAGCGGGATCGTCGATGCCGAAAACCCGGCTGCCGAGACCCAGGAAGTCGCATCTGGCGGTGATGCTTGCCTCGCTCGTAGCCGGGAGTGCCGCGACCGTGACGGCGCTCAGCTCCTGGCACGATATCCTGGTGGATTTCGGCTTGGCGAAGAGCGAGTCGGCCGTGCTGGCGGAGGCGGGCGCGCAGGGCGACCTGGTCCGGCAAATGACGCGGATGATGTCGGATCGCGTTTTTTGGGTCGTACGCTACAGCAGCGAAGTGGCGGACGGCTTTCCGAAGGAGGACCAGGACGAGACGTGGAAGCGCTATAACGACAGCGTTATCAACTGGAACAACAATTATATGCTGAACGTGATACTGACCGAGAAATTTTTCGGCGACGAGGCGATAAAGCAGTTGGCGGATTTTAACTGGCTGTTGCGTGAGGTGAACACTTGCCTCGTCAAGATCCGTTACCCGGCCATATATAAGGATAAAGATCCGGCCTGCCATTTCGACAGTGCGAAGGGCGGAAGCGAGCAGGACAATCTTCGCGTGCTGAGCGATCCTTTGACGAAACTGGATAAAATATTCGGCACCATTCAGACGGAGCTGTCGAAGTAGCGCAGCCGCGGAACCGCGCGGGACCAAGAACCGGGCTCATCGGAATCAAAGTCAGGCTTAGCTGGGTCGCCGTGCGCTGCAACGAGGCGATCCAATCTGAAAACCTGAGTCTGGATAATCGGTAATGGGTCAGTTTCACCTCACCCTTCGAGACGGCCGCTTCGCAGCCTCCTCAGGATGAGGTGAAACCCTAAACACCGAGTCCTCATCCTGAGGAGCGTCGCGCTTGCGACGCGTCTCGAAGGATGGGGACTTGGGCAACGTGACCCACTACGGATAATCCCCCGCCTTGCCTCGCCCCACCCAGCCCCCGCGCCCTATCCTGCCCCTTTAACGACCGCGCTCGCGCACTCCCCCACGCTCCGCTACCCCCACCGGCATCTTCTCGGCATCGAAGGCCTATCGGCCGACGAGATCACCATGCTGCTCGACCTCGCCGAGTCCTACGTCGAGCATAACCGCCAGGCCGACAAGAAGAGCTCGATCCTGCGCAGCCGCACGGTGATCAACCTCTTCTTCGAGAACTCGACGCGCACGCGCACCTCCTTCGAGCTCGCGGGCAAGCGGCTATCCCGAGACACCTGTTCGCCGGCATCCTGAGGCTCGTCGCCCGACTGCGAGCGCCGCCGGCGCCCGCGTGAGGGGTGCGAGCCTGACGTGCGGAAGAAAAGACGGAAGTAGCGCGCCTTGATAACGGGAAAACCATGGTGCGGAGATCGGCAGACGGCTAATTTGGTGTGCAATTGAATATAGCGCCCAGTTGCTTTTTATGTACTTAATGGCCAATGCGGCCGTACAAATGGCTAAAACGACAGTTATGCCGGATTCACGGCGCCGACGCCCTGATGTTTCTCTCTCTTATTGGGGCAGTGATCCTGCTTGCAGCCGGAGGCGTGGCGCTCAATCGTTTCGCGGCTGATAATCTCGCGCGCTCCCTGGCGCGGCTGGTCGGTGATGCCGAAGCGACCTCTAATGCCTGGGCGAAGGATCTAGCGGCGCGCACAGACGACTTGCCTGCCATGATGGTCGGAGTGCCTCCGAGCGGACCAACGATGACGGCCCTCAGAAAGGCAATGCAGATCGGCGGCGTTTATCGCTTCAAAATATGGAACCGAACGGGCGATCTCGTTTTTATTTCTGACGACCCGGCGCCTCCCGCCCAAGTGCAAACGCTCGCGAAGAGTCACGGGCAACAGGTTGCCGCCGGCATCCTTTCAGGGTCCATGTTCATCGTGATGGGTCGGGGCATACCGCCTCAAGACCCCTCGTACTTCTCGGACGTGTATTGGCCAATCATACGTGACAACGCGGTCCTCGGCATTGTCGAGGTCTACGTCGACCAGACCGAAAAGCAGATACTCTACGATAGCACTTTCTTGAAGGTGGAAGGGATCGCTGCCCTTCTGGTGCTGCTCGCGGGCGCACTGCCTGGCGCCATGGTCTATCTCAAGGCAAAGGCTCATCGCCGTGCGGAGGGGCGCGCCGCGTTTCTCGCAATGCATGACCCGCTGACCGGCATTGCCAACAGGTCCAGGCTGACGGAGACGGCGCGCGTAGCGCTGGCGCTGGCGCAACAGACGAATAGCTGTGTCGCCCTGCTGCTATTGGATATCGATCGCTTCAAGGAGATAAATGACAGCTTCGGTCACGCTGTCGGCGATGGTCTCCTGCGTGCGTTCGCGATCCGCCTCGGCGAGAGCATCGGCGCCGAAGATCTGGCCGCCCGCCTCGGCGGGGACGAATTCGCCGTCCTGCAAATCGGTACGGCGCAGCCCGAGCGTGCCAGGGTTCTTGCCGAGCGCCTGATCGACAAAATGTCGATGCCGTTCGAGATCGATGGGCAGCAATTGCTATGCAGCATAAGTATCGGAGTGGCTATCTGGCCGAGCGATTCGGACAACGCGGATGTGCTTCTGCAGCATGCCGACACTGCGCTCTTCAGGGCTAAAGCCGAAGGTCGCAACGCGGCCCGTTTCTTTGCGCTCGGAATGGATGCTTCCATGCGCCAACGGCACCACTTGGAAAAAGAAATGCGTCGAGCCCTGACTGATAGGGCGTTCCACCTCAACTACCAGCCCATCTACAAATTCCATGACGGAATGCTGGTCGGCTTTGAGGCTCTTCTGCGCTGGCCCCTTGGCTGGCCCGTGCAGCACCCGGTCGAGTTCATTCCGATCGCGGAAGAAGCCGGCCTTATAGTGGAGATCGGTGCTCGGGTGCTGCAAACCGCATGCGCCATCGCCGCATCCTGGGACAGGCCATTGTCGCTGGCCGTAAACTTGTCCCCGGTTCAGTTTCGTCGCGGGGATATCGTTGCCACGGTTCTGCAGGCGTTGAGAGCGTCCGGACTGGCTCCCCAACGGTTGGAACTTGAGATCACGGAGGGAGTGTTGGTCGGCGATACTGAATACGTTCTAGAGCAGCTCGTCAGGCTTCGTTCACTTGGCGTCACGATCTCTCTGGACGATTTCGGCACCGGATACTCGAGTCTAAACTATCTGTGGCGCTTCCCTTTCGACACGATCAAGATCGACCGTTCTTTCGTGGCCGGGATGAATGTCGATCCGAAGGCAGCCGCCATCGTCAACACGATTCTTGGACTGGGCCGCACACTCGACCTTTCCGTGACAGCCGAGGGCGTTGAAACCGAGGATCAAGCCTGCGCTCTGAACAGATTGGGCTGCAACAAAGCTCAGGGATTTCTAATGGGGCGCCCCATGTCCGCTGAGGCAGCGAGCGAGCTGGTCAAGGCGAACGCGGCGGCACCGGCAATGTTAAGTCCGGGGTATGTCGCCGCTTAATCATGACCATCCGGGGAAGACCCTTTGAGCGTGTCGCGCTGATCGCACCCGACAATTGCGGCGCTTTCCCCCACCTTGCCTCGCCCCCTCCCCGCGCCCTATACTGCCGCTTTAATGACCGCGCTCGCGCACTCCCCCACGCTCCGCTTCCCGCACCGGGATCTCCTCGGCATCGAAGGCCTATCGGCCGACGAGATCACCATGCTGCTCGATCTCGCCGAGTCCTACGTCGAGCAGAACCGCCAGGCCGACAAGAAGAGCTCGATCCTGCGCGGCCGCACGGTGATCAACCTCTTCTTCGAGAACTCGACGCGCACGCGCACCTCCTTCGAGCTCGCGGGCAAGCGCCTGGGTGGGGACGTCATCAACATGCAGGTCTCGACCAGCTCCATCAAGAAGGGCGAGACCCTGATCGACACGGCGATGACGCTGAATGCCATGCGCCCGGACGTGCTCGTCGTGCGCCACTCCGACTCGGGCGCGGTCAAGCTGCTCTCCGAGAAGGTCAATTGCGCGGTGATCAACGCCGGCGACGGCAGCCATGAGCACCCGACGCAAGCGCTCCTCGACGCGCTCACCATCCGCCGCCGCAAGGGCCGCATCCGCGGCCTTGCGGTCGCCATCTGCGGCGACATCCTGCACAGCCGTGTCGCCCGCTCCAACATCTCACTCCTCAACACCATGGGGGCGAAGGTGCGCGTCGTGGCCCCGCCCACGCTCCTTCCGGCCCAGGTCGAGCGCCTCGGGGTCGAGGTCTTCTACGACATGAGGAACGGGCTCAAGGACGTTGATGTGGTTATGATGTTGCGCCTCCAGACCGAGCGCATGCACGGCTCCTTCGTGCCCTCGATCCGCGAGTACTTCCGCTTCTTCGGGCTCGACTACGCCAAGCTCGCCGCGGCCAAGGAGGACGCCATGATCATGCACCCCGGGCCGATGAACCGCGGGGTCGAGATCGACAGCGAGGTGGCCGACGACATCGGGCGCAGCGCCATCCACGAGCAGGTCGAGATGGGGGTCGCGGTGCGCATGGCCTGCCTCGATGCGCTCATGCGCCGGGGAAAGCGCGGAAACGAGCCCGACGGGGACAGCGCATGAGCATTCCGCCGGGACTGCGCCCCGGCCGCACCGCTTATCTGAACGTCCGCCTCCTCGATCCCGCGAGCGGGCTCGACGAGCCGGGTGCCGTCCTGACCGAGGGCGAGGCGATCGCCGACTTCGGCCCCCGCCTCTTCGCGGACGGCGTGCCCGAGGGCGTTCAGACGATCGACGGGCACGGGGCCTGTCTGCTCGCCGGCCTCGTCGACATGCGCGTGCAGCTCTGCGAGCCCGGCGAGGAGCACAAGGAGACCATCCGCACCGGCAGCGATGCCGCCGCCGCGGGCGGGGTCGCCGCGATGGTGGCGCTCCCCAACACCGAGCCCGTGATCGACGACGTCTCGGGTGTGGAGTTCATCGCCCGGCGCGCGCGCGAGGTGAAGCTCGTCAAAGTCTACACCTACGCGGCGGTGACCAAGGGATTGGGCGGCAAGCAGCTCTCCGAGATGGGCCTGCTCAAGGAGGCGGGCGCGCTCGCCTTCACCGACGGCCTCAAGCCGGTCGCGAGCGCGCTCGTGATGCGCCGCGCACTCTCTTACGCGCGCACCTTCGAGGCTCTCATCATCCAGCGCCCGCAAGAGCCCGAGCTTGCCGAGGGCGGTGCGATGAACGAGGGCGAGGTCTCGACCCGCCTCGGCCTCCCCGGCGTTCCGCGCCTCTCCGAGGTGATGCTGCTCGAGCGCGACCTCCGCCTCGTCGAACTCACGCGCGGGCGCTATCACGCGGGGCCGCTCTCGACCGCGGAAGCGGTGGACGCGATGCGCAGCGCGAAAGCGCGCGGGCTCGACGTCACCTGCGACACTGCACCCCACTATTTCACGCTCGACGAGACCGCGGTCGGCGACTACCGCACCTTCGCCAAGGTCTCGCCCCCGCTGCGCCGGCCCGAGGACCGCGAGGCGCTCATCGACGGACTGGCCGACGGCACCATCGACGCGATCGCCAGCGACCACGCGCCCCACGACCAGGACAGCAAGCGCCAGCCCTTCGCCCAGGCGGCGGCCGGCATCATCGGGCTCGAGACGCTTCTGCCGCTTTCCTTGGCACTCTACCAGCGCGGCAGGCTCGCCCTGCTCGCAGCCCTCGCCCCCCTCACCTGCAAGCCCGCCGCAATCCTCGGGCTTGCGGCCGGACGCTTGCGCAAGGGAGGGGCCGCGGACCTTCTGCTCTTCGATCCTACGGCAAGCTGGACCATCGAGGAGGACCGCTTCCGCAGCAAGTCGAAGAACTCCCCCTTCGCCGAGCGCCAGGTCCAAGGACGCGTGCTGCGCACCATCGTCGACGGCCGCCCCGTGTTCGTCGACGGGGAGAAGGAGGCACGGCTATAAATCCGTAAAGTGCTGCTTCGGTCCCTTCGCCGAGGCGCACGGAGACACCCGCCATGCCGTCGCCGCTCGGCAATTTCACCTACACCTGGCCGTTCCTCGCCGCTGCCGTGGCCGGCTATCTCCTGGGCTCGATTCCCTTCGGCCTCCTCCTCACGCGCCTCGCCGGCATGGGCGACATCCGCAAGATCGGCTCGGGCAACATCGGCGCCACCAACGTGCTGCGCACCGGAAACCGCGCGCTCGCGGCCTTGACGCTGCTCTTGGACGGCGGCAAGGGCGCAGCGGCCGTGCTGCTCGGCGCCCGCTTCGGGCCCGACACGGCGGTTCTCGCCGGTGCCGGTGCCCTCGTCGGCCACCTCTTTCCGCTCTGGCTCCGCTTCAAGGGCGGCAAGGGTGTGGCCACCGGCTTGGGCGTGCTCCTTGCCGCCGCCTTTCCCGCCGGCTTGGCTGCCTGCGCCACTTGGCTCGCCGTCGCTTTCCTCTTCCGCTACTCCTCGCTCGCAGCACTTGCGAGCTTCGCCCTCTCCCCGCTCTACGGCTGGCTCCTCGGCGACCCTCAAATCGCCCAGCTCGCCGCCTTCGTGGCCGTCCTCGTTTTCCTCCGCCACCTCGGCAACATCCGCCGCCTCCTCAAAGGCGAGGAGCCCAAGATCGGCGCCAAGAAATAAGTGCAGTGCCGCGCCCAGCGGCGTGCCGGCCTTCAACAATCCGTGCGTCACCCCCACCCCATCGGCCGCTCCTCAACGGGCGGCCGATCCCCCTTCGAGGCGAGCGGATGCACACATCTCCCGATGCTTGCAAAACCATCTTGGGTCCTTCGTGACGCGACCCTTCGGGTCGCTCCTCAGGATGAGGAGATTTGTGTGTGGCAGTAAGACCTTACCTCATCCTGAGGAGCGCGCGGAGCGCGCGTCTCGAAGGACGCACCTGAGCCGGTCCGAGACGCTGGGCCGGGGCGGACAAGGGCTTTCCCGTTCATTCCCTCTCGAGGCAGGTCTGCGCCACCGTCTCAGCTTACGGTTGACGAACCCCTGGCCATTAACCATTGTAGCGCGATGATGCGCGAACGGCCTCTTACAGAGAGCGAGCGGCTGGACTGGCTTCGCCTCATCCGCAGCGAGAACGTCGGGCCGATCACCTTCTACCAGCTCCTCGCCCGCTTCGGCTCCGCCCAGGTGGCCCTTGCCGCCTTGCCCGAGCTGGCCAAGCGCGGCGGACGGCAGCGCCCGATTCGCATCCCCTCGCGCGCGGCGGCCGAGCGCGAGCTCGCAGCGCTCGAGGCCTTTGGCGGCCGGCTCCTCTGCCGCGACGAGCCCGGCTACCCCGCCACCTTGCGCGCCGTCGAGGACGCGCCCCCGGTCTTGACGCTCCGCGGTCACGCCCATCTCCTCGAGCGCCGCATGATCGGCATCGTCGGCGCCCGCAATGCCTCGGCGAGCGGCCGGCGCTTCGCCCGCGAGCTCGCCGCCGGGCTGGGGGAGGCCGGTCTCGTGGTGGTCTCCGGCCTCGCCCGCGGCATCGATGCCAGCGCGCACCAGGGGGCGCTCGCGAGCGGCACGGTCGCGGTCATGGCCGGCGGGGTCGATGTGGTCTATCCGGAGGAGAACCGGGAGCTCTATGGCGCCATCGTCGGCCAGGGCCTGGCGCTCTCGGAGATGGCCCCCGGCACCGAGCCGCAGGGTCGTCATTTTCCGCGCAGAAATCGAATAATTTCAGGGCTTTGCCTCGGAGTCGTCGTAGTCGAGGCGGCACAGCGCTCGGGCTCCCTCATCACCGCCCGCTTCGCCGCGGACCAGGGCCGGGAGGTCTTCGCCGTGCCCGGCTCGCCGCTCGACCCGCGCTGCAAGGGGACGAACGGGCTCATCCGGGACGGCGCCCACCTGACCGAAGGGGCGGCGGACGTGATCGCCGTGCTCGAGGGGATGGGCAAGCGCCCGCTCGCCGAGGAACCCCCCGGAGAAGCCGCTC
>DATEQI010000151.1:0-2205 GCA_035272805.1 Alphaproteobacteria bacterium
CCGCGCAAGACCCGCGCCGAATGGTTCGCCGAGCTCAAGGAACTCGAGATACCCTGCATGCCGGTGAATACCCTCGAGGACCTCCTCGCGAACGAGCACCTCAACGCCGTCGGCATGTTCCGGCGGGTCGAGCATCCGAGCGAGGGCCGCCTTCTGAGCGTCGATTTCCCAGTGCGCTTCTCGAGAGCTCCGCCGCTCGCCGACCGGCCGGCACCCAGGCTCGGCCAGGATAACGAGGAGGTGCTGGGAAAGCGCGTCGACGCCGCAGCCGTCGAGCCGGCGCCCGAGGTAAGGCGCGACGCGGCGAAGCCCATTTGAGCGAGGCTAGCGTCGCGACTCGCAAGTTCGTCTTACCCGGAGATAACCGTCATTGCGAGCGCAGCCAAGCAATCCAGCGCGCCTGGTGCGAGATTCTCTCTGGATTGCTTCGTTGCCCTTCGGGCGCCTCGCAATGACAAGCGTTTTCCTGATGTAAAGAATTTCAGAACCAGGACTCTAGCGCAGGGCCGTGCTCGCCCGGCGGGGCGCCCGTGCGAAACGCGCTTCCTCACCCGCCGGCGAGCGCGTTGGTCTTGGCCGCCATGATGAAATCGTTCTCGTGCAGGCCCTTGATCTTCTTGGTCTGCCAGGAGACGGAAGCCCAGCCCCAGCCGAAGCCGATGTCGGGATGGTGGCCTTCGCTCTCGGCGAGGGCGCCCACCTTGGCGACGAAATCCATGGCCTCCTTGAAATTCTTGAAGGCGAAGCGGCGCTCGAGGCGGTGGCCGTCGTCGGCGAGCGTCCAGCCCGGTGCCTCCTCGAGATAGGACTCGGATTGGCTCTTGCCGAGCGGCGGGATGCCGCCTCGGCAGGGGGTGCAGGTCTTGGCCGCAAGCGTGCTCGTCATCCTCGTCCCTCCCGGTCTCGCTCTCCGTCCCGCGTCATATAATACCGGGAGCGCGCGGCGGCGAGGGCCGCTAGCGCCGCCCGGCGTGCTTCTTCCGTGCGACCGCGTCCGCCGTGACGCAGAGTATCTCGAACATCAGGTTGGCCGCATTCAGTGCCGTGTGCCCCGAGGGATCGAGGGGTGGGGAGACCTCGCAAACGTCGCCGCCGATGATGTCGAGCCCGACGAGGCTCCTCAGCATCACTTGGCTGTCGCGCATGCTGAGCCCGCCCGGCTCCGGCACGCCGGTTCCGATCGCGTAGACCGGATCGAGGCCGTCGATGTCGAAGGTGATGTAGGTGGGGCCATCGCCCACGGTCTTGCGGATCTGCTCGATGACCTTGGCGCGGCCCATCGCCTCGTAATCGTCCATGGTGACGATGCACATGCCCGTGTCCTGGCCGTAGCTGAGGTCGTCGTCGCCGTAGCGCGTGCCGCGCAGGCCGATCTGGATCATGCGCTTGGGATCGATCAGCCCGTCCTCGACCGCGCGGCGGAAGGGCGTGCCGTGGTTGACTTTGTTGCCGAGGAGCTCGTCGAGCGTGTCGCCATGGGCGTCGAAGTGAATGACGCCGACCGGTCCCCCCTTCACGATGCCCTTGAGGATCGGGTAGGTGACGGTGTGGTCGCCCCCCGCCGAGATGGGGGCGACACCCGCGGCGTGGATGCGCTCGAAGAACGCGGTGATCGACGCGATGCTGCCCATGAGATCGAGCGGGTTCACCGGCGCATCTCCCACGTCGCCCACGTTGCAGAGCCGGAAGGGTGCCAGGCCGTTCGTCGGGTTGACTTGGCGGATGAGCCGCGACATCTCGCGGATTTGCGCCGGTCCCTGGCGCGAGCCCGCGCGGAAGGTGGTGCCGAGATCGAAGGGAACGCCCACGAGGGCGATGTCGAGGGCGCTCGAAATCTCGACGGCCGGCGTGCGCATGAAAGTGGCGATCGCGGAAAAGCGCGGGACGCTGGCGGAATCGAGGGGCTTGAGATGGGGAGCGTCGTTCATGGGGCCTCCGTGCGTGAGCCTCGCCTGAGTTGCGGCAGGCCACGGCTCCGCGATCAGTCCTACACCCGCGTGCCGGCGGCCGCCAGACTGTACGCGCCGGGAAGCGCCCCTCCGTACCGCATGTCCCGCGCCTCTAAAATTTTTTCGTCGGACCCCTTGAACGATCTGCCGCTTTGCCTAAATTTGAGCCGACTGGCACTCCTCTCTAGAGAGTGCTATCAGGGAGAAATCTCATATTTTCCAAAGAGTTGGAGGTAGGACATGAAGTTCAGGCCAC
>DATEQI010000152.1:0-8887 GCA_035272805.1 Alphaproteobacteria bacterium
CCGCACAACAAGCTCGGTGACATTTGGTACCAACAGAACAAGCCGGACGACGCCATTACCGAATACCGCACGGCGATCCGTCTCGACCCGAATTTTGCATCGCCGCACAACGGCCTCGGGAACGTTTGGTACGACTGGAACAGGCCGGACGACGCCATTGCCGAATACCGCGCGGCGATCCGGCTCGACCCGAATTTTGCATCGCCGCACAACGGTCTCGGCAACATTTGGCGCGACCAGAACAAGCCAGACGACGCCATTGCCGAATACCGCGAGGCAATCGTGCTCGATCCGAAGTCCGCGTTGCCGCACAACACGCTGGGCAACGTTTGGTACGACCAGAAAAAGCCGGACGACGCCATTGCCGAATACCGCACGGCGATCCGGCTCGACCCGAAGTCCGCGTTGCCGCACAACAATCTGGGCAACGTTTGGTACGACCAGAAAAAGCCGGACGACGCCATTGCCGAATACCGCGAGGCGATCCGGCTCGACTCGAATTTTGCATCGCCGCACAACGGTCTCGGGAACATTTGGCACGACCGCAACAAGCTGGATGACGCCATTGCCGAATTCCGCGAGGCGATCCGGCTCGACCCGACTCAAGCTGCGCCATACTACAATCTGGGCATCGCAACCCGCGATCTCGCGCGCCCGGCGACGGACCAGCAGCAGAAGGTGCGGGGGCTCAAAGATGCCTGCACCGCCTACAGGCAAGGCGCGAAATTAGCGGCGAACGATGCTGCCTTTAGGGAACGCATGGGCGAAATCGACGCATTGTTGCAGGGCGAGGGGCACTGTCCCCCCGCTCAGGCGCAATAGCATGGCGCGGTTGGCGTTTTCTGACGAGATTCATGGGCACCACATTCCGTAATGCGATCGCCGCCAAGAGGCTTGCCTTCATCATTAAGCCTGGCGAGCGCCGGCCGATGGGGGTGCTGACGCAGGCGTCAGCCGATGCCGCCCTCTTCCGCTGCCGCTCCGAGCTCGGCTCGGGAGGCAGCGGCAGCGCGGCAAGTCTCCTTCTTCTCCTTCTAATCGAGCCGCATTGCGGCAGAGCGGCAGCCGATCCCTTAAGATGTTCGGAATTGCGCCCGACGGCGGCTGTGGCAAGATGCCGATCGGCCGGGCCGGGCGTCGTCGCAACATTGGAAAGGCGCCGCGCGCCCGGCCGCGCCGCTCGTCGCGCCCGTCGCGTCTCTGTCGCCGGCACGCACTCCTCCGAAGGGAAGCTCAAGAGCGCCATGATCAGGAATTTCCACGTGCTTTACGTCGGCCAGATCGAGCTCGACAACATCGGGCTCGAGGGCACCCCGGCGAACGAGCGGCGCTATTCGAGCGAGCGCTTGCGCGAGGTCTTCTCGACCGCGCGCGACGTCGCCCGCACCATGGACGCGCTCGGCTATCAGGTGCTGTGGACGGCCGAGCATCACTTCCAGCGCGAGGGCTACGAGTGCATCCCCAACCTGATCCAGCTCGGCCTGTGGCTCGCGACCGAGACGCAGCGCCTCAAGTTCGGTTGCGCCTTCAACGTGCTGCCCATGTGGCACCCGATCCGCCTAGCGGAAGACTACGCCATGGCCGATATCGTCACCGGCGGGCGCGTCGTCATGGGGGTCGGTCGCGGCTACCACACGCGCGAAGTGGAGAGCTTCGGGGCACCGCTCCTCGACGCCGAGGCCAACCGCGCCTACTTCGAGGAGGGGCTCCAGCTCCTCCTCAAGTGCTTCAACGAGGACTCCTTCCACTTCAAGGGCAAGTACTTCGAGGTCCCGCCTCCCGTCGACTACCGGGGCTACCGCTTGAAGGAGATCACCGTCATTCCCCGGCCCAAACACCTACCCGTCGAGATCTGGATGCCGATCGCGAGCGGCAAGACGATCGAGATGATGGCCAAGTACGGCTTGAAGGCGATGGTGACCTTGAACGGAGAGAAGATCCTCGACGACGTGGTGCGCCAGTACCATGACGCCTGCGCCCGCCATGGCCGGGCGAAGAAGCTCGGCGAGGACGTGATCTGGGGGGCCGGCGTCTATCTCGCGGAAAGCGAGGAGGAGGCCATGCGCCGGCTCGAGCCCGCGCACGACGAGCGCTACAAGTGGTTCGCACCCTTCGGCTTCGTGCGCTACGCCGACGAGCAAGGGCGGAGCTGGGGCATGCCGGGCGCGCCGGCGCGGATGCCCACGCTCGCCGATGGGGTGCAGCAGAAGGCCTGGTTCTGCGGTCCGCCCTCGCGCGTCATCGAAGGCATCAAATCCATCGCGGACAAGTATCCCGGGCTCGAGCATTTCATGATCCATTGGGCCGAAGGCATCCCGCCCAAGGAGTTCAAGGAGCAGCTGCGCTGGTTCGCCAAGGACGTGATGCCGGCATTGCGGAAATCCTGAGCCGGTTGACCCGGCCGCGACAGCCGGCTCAGCTTGACCTAGTGTCCTGGTTCTGAAATTCACCACATGAGGAAAACACTTGTCATTGCGAGGCGCCCGAAGGGCAACGAAGCAATCCAGAGAGAGTTTCGCGCCACGCGCGCTGGATTGCTTCGCTGCGCTCGCAATGACGGTTATCTCCGGGTGAGACGAGCTTCCGAATCGCGACACTAGAGAACGCGCGAGCTATCCTCCTTTTGCGGTCGTAGCGCAGGGCCTGAAGTCGGTCTCGTGCGGCTCCCGGACGACGGGGGTAAGGTGCCCGCCGCGCGCCGGCAGGAACGAGCCGTCCTTTAGGCACCCTCGGCCGCGGCCGCCGCCTTCCGCACGCTCAACTTGGCGAGCCCGATGGTGTCGAGCATCTCGCTGAGCTCGCGGCGCGCGGCGATGTGCGACAGGCTGAGCTTGACCCCCGTCGCCTCCTCGCGCAGGTCGAGAAGCGTGAGGCCCAGGAGGAAGAGCTCGCGGAAGATGACGCGCTCGCTCAAGCCGGGTGCCAAGCGGAAGCCGATGCGCGGCGCCAAGGCCGAGAGCACGTCCGCGATCGCGCGCTTGTTGCGCGCGTCGAGATGGGCGAGGCGGTTGCGCATGACCACCCAGTCGATGCTGCCGCGGTCGCGTCGCGCGCGCTCCTTCCTGATCTCCCACACCATGGCGCTGTAGCGGCTCGGACGCCGGACCTTGAGCGTCTCGGCATCGACGAGGCCGAGCACGTCGAGATCGACGAAGCTGTCGTTGAGCGGTGTTAGCAGCGTGTCGGCGAAGGAGTGCCCCAGGCGCGAGAGCGTCGATTCGCCGGCCGGCGTATCGATCACCACGAAGCGGCAGCTCGCCGCGAGCTCGGCGAGGGCGGCGGTGAAGCGCATCTCCTCGTCAGCGCCCCCCGGCGCCACCGTCAGGTGGAGCGGCAGCGGCAGGGCCGTGCCGCGGCGGCTCGCGAAGCCGGCGCGGTTCTCGACGTAGCGGCTGAGCGTGCCCTGCTCCGCGTCGAGATCGATGGTGCCGACCGGGAAGCCGCGATAGAGCAGGCCCGCCGCGATGTGCATCGCGGTCGTCGACTTGCCGGTGCCGCCCTTGGAGTTGCCGAGCACGATGACGTGGGCGCGCAGAGAGTTGCCCCCCACCCTCCCCTCCCCCTCAAGGGGGGAGGGAAGATGGTTCGCATGGCAATGACCATCCCCTCCCCCCTTGAGGGGGAGGGTCAGGGAGGGGGGTACGCGAAGCATTGATTGCGAGGGCTTACGCGCGGCGCAGCCAGACCGCGGTGTCGTGGAACACGGCCCCGCCCTTGGGCAGGCCCGGATCGGCGCTGGTGAGCGTATTGATGCCGCGCCCCTCCTCGAAGCAGCCGTTGGGCCAGATGCCCTCGACCACCACCACGCCGCGCTGGAGGCCGTCGAAGGGCTTGGCGTGGACGACGACGCTGCCTTGCGCGTTGCCGAGGCGCACGCGCTCGCCCGCCTTCAGGCCCAAGCTGACGAGATCGGCCGGATGGACGAGCGCCGTGGGACGGCCCTCGCGCGCGCGCGAGCTCGGCGTCTCGGTGAAGCTCGTGTTGAGGAAGGAGCGCGAGGGGGCTGCCACGAGGCGGAAAGGATGCTCCTCCGTCGCCTCGTCGATGACCGCGATGTGGTCCGGGAAGGAGCTCATGCTTGCATGCTCCTCCCCGCAGGCCGCCCAGTCCGCCTTGAAATGGAACTTCTTGTCGGCATGGCCGAAGCCGTTCAGGAAATGCATCTCCTCCCAAGAGAGCGCGCAGTCGACCCAGCGCATCTTGTAGGCCGTCTCGGCGTCGGGCAGCCCGCTCGCCTCGAGCGTCCGGTCGATCATCTCCCACGCCGTCATGGCAAAGCCGGGATGCTCGGCGCCGAGGCGCGCGGCAAGCCCGCACAGCACGTCGTGGTTGGAGCGGCTCTCGCCCACGGGCTCGACCACCCGCTTGGTCACCTGGAGGTTCGTGTGCCCGCTCGCGATGTAGAAATCGTCGTGCTCGAGGAAGGTCGTCGCCGGCAGCACGATGTCCGCCATCGCCGCGGTCTCGGTCATGAACTGCTCGTGCACGCAAACGAAGAGATCGTCCCGCGCGAAGCCCTCGCGCACTTTGGCCCCCTCCGGACAGACGGCGACCGGATTGGTGTTCTGGATGAAAAGTGCCGTGACCGGCGGCCCGCGGCCGAGGTCGCGCGGGTCGCCCGCGAGGATGGGGCCTATGCGCGACTGGTCGAGCACGCGCACCTGGGGGTCGAGCGCGTCGAGCCCCATGATGAGCGTCTTGTCGAGGGGATAGATGCCGGTCTGGCCGTAGAGCGCGCCGCCGCCGCGATGGCGCCAGGCGCCGGTGACGGCGGGAAGCGAGGCGACCGCGTGCATCTGCTGCGAGCCGTTGCGCGAGCGCGAGAAGCCGTAGCCGGCGCGGATGTAGCTGCGCTTGGTCGAGCCGTAAAGGCGCGCGAAGGCGACGATCTCCTCGGCCGGCAAGCCGGTGATCCGGCTCGCCCATGCGGGCGTGCGCTCCCTCAAATGCGCCTCGAGCTCGCGCGGCGCATCCGTGTAGCGCTCGAGATAGTCCCAGTCGGCGTAGCCCTCCTTGAAGAGCACGTGCATCATCGCGGCGGCAAGGGCGCCGTCCGTCCCGGGCCGCGGCATGACGTGGATGTCGGCCAGCTCCGCCGTCGGCGTGCGGTAGGGATCGACGACGACGAGCTTGGCGCCGCGCTCCTTCCGCGCAAGTGCGATGTGGTGCATCACGTTGACCTGGGTATGCACCGGGTTGCCGCCCCAGACGATGACGAGATCGGACTCGGCGATCTCGCGCGCATCGACGCCGCGCTTTGCCCCGCACCCCGCGATCCAGCCCGTATCGGAAAGTGTCACACAGATCGTGCTGTGCTGGCGCGAGTATTTCATCACGTGGCGCAGGCGCTCGATACCGTCGCGCTGCACCAGGCCCATGGTGCCGGCGTAGAAATAGGGCCACACCGTCTCGGGCCCGTATTTCTCCGCGGCGCGCTTGAGCCGCTCGGCCACCTCGTCGAGGGCTGCCTCCCACGAGAGCGGCTCGAAGGCGGCACGGCCGATCCCCTTCTCGCCAATGCGGCGCAAGGGCGTGGTCAGCCGGCCCGGATGGTGGATGCGCTCGGCGTAGCGCGCCACCTTGGCGCAGACGATCCCCGCCGTGTAGCTGTTCTCCTTGGCGCCATGGACGCGGCCGATGGTGCGCCCGTCGAGCCGCTCCACCTCGAGCGCGCAGGTGGAGGGGCAATCGTGCGGGCAGGCGGAGGAGAAGAGCTCCACGTTGCGCCGCAAGGCCAGCGGCTCGGGCGGGTCGAAGGGCATCTCGGGCCATCCGCGGTTGGGACCGGCGCCAGATATACGCCCAAAGCGCCCGGGCGGAAAGGCGCTAGGCGGCGGTTTCGGGCGGGGTGGGGGGTAGCGCTGCCGGCTTAGCCTCGGCCGTCGCGGGCTTGCCGAGCGGCGCGCGCCGCCAGCGCAGGAGCCAGAGCTGCGTGACGAGCACGAAGATCTGCGCGATCGCGAGATAGACGAGCCAACGCGCGAGGCCGGCGAGCGCTCCGGCCTCGTCGGCGAGCTTCTGGGCGAGGCCATCGAGCTCGCTCGTGGCTGCGCCGAGCTTGGCGATCGCCTCCTTCTCCGCATCGGAGAGGGGTGGCGGGACGATCGGGGCGGCCTCGACCTTGCCCACGGGCAAGGGCGTGCCGATGGCGGAGCCCCGCTCGTTCGGGCCCTTCTGCGGCTGCTGGGCCTGCGCCGGCCCTGTTGCCTTAGCACCGCCCGCGGCGAGCGCGAGGCAAGCCGCCGAGGCGAAGATGATCGCCCATGACCGTGACCTCGACATTTGCCGGCAGCCTCCCCCGCATTTCCCGCGTAATGTGGCCGCTCGCGCGCACGCGGACAAGCCGCCGATCGCGGCGGCGCGCAAGACTAGATACGCGCGGCGCGAGCCTTGACCGGCGTGGTACCGCTCGCCATGCTCCGGCGGTTTTCGCATGCGCGGAGCGGCAGGGGCGATGGTCGAGCGGGTCGAGTGCGTGGTGATCGGCGCGGGGGCGATCGGGCTCGCGATCGCGCGGGCCTTGGCGCTCCAGGGCCGCGAGGTCGTCGTGCTGGAGAAGGCCGGCCAGATCGGCACCGAGACGAGCTCGCGCAACAGCGAGGTGATACACGCGGGCATGTATTACGCGACGGGCTCGCTCAAGGCCACTCTCTGCGTGCGCGGCAAGGAGATGCTCTATCGCTATCTCCCCGAGCACGGCGTGCATCATGACCGCGTCGGCAAGCTCATCGTCGCGACCGAGCCGGATCAGCTCGCCTCCCTCGAGCGGCTCGAGAAGAGGGCTCCCGAGAACGGCGTCAATGATCTCACCTGGCTCGACGAGAAGACGGCCAAGGCGCTCGAGCCCGAGCTCAACTGCCACGCGGCCCTCCTCTCGCCCTCGACCGGCACGCTCGACAGCCACGGCCTCATGCTCGCCTATCAGGGCGACGCGGAGGATCACGGCGCCGTCATCGCCTTCAACAGCCCCGTCGTCGCCGGCTGGATCGAGAAGGACGGCTTCCTTCTCGAGGTCGGTGGTGCCGAGCCCGCGCAGATCGCCTGCCGCATCCTCGTCAACAGCGCGGGCCTGTGGGCGCAGGAGGTGGCGCGCGCCATCGAGGGCATCCCGCCCGAGAGCATTCCGCCGCGTTATCTCGCCAAGGGCTGCTACTTCACGCTAACCGGCAAGCCCCCCTTCCAGCACCTCATCTATCCCGCCCCCGAGGTCAAGTTCGCGAGCCTCGGGCTCCACGTCACCGTCGATCTCGCCGGCCAGGTGCGCTTCGGCCCCGACGTCGAGTGGGTCGACAAGATCGACTATGACGTGCCGGCCGAGCGCGCCGCCAAATTCTACGAGACGATCCGCCATTACTACCCCGGGCTCAAGGACGGCACGCTGCATCCGGGCTATGCCGGCGTGCGGCCCAAGCTGCAGAAGCCCGGCGGCCCGCCCGAGGACTTTCTCATCCAGGGGCCGGCCGGCCACGGCATCGCCAACCTCGTCAATCTCTACGGCATGGAATCGCCCGGCCTCACCGCCTCGCTCGCGATCGCCGAGGAGGTGCTCAGCCGGCTCGACGGCGCGTAGGCGACCGGCCGCGCGAATATGGTTCAACTTTGGGCGCGAGGTTGGTAGCTTGCGAGCAAGGGAGAGGGACGATGGCCACCACCAAGACGCGGGCCGAAGAGCTCGCAGCGCGCGCGCCTGCGGCACCCGAGGGGTCCGACCAGCCGCCCTCCGCCGAGCAGATCCTCTATGGTGCGAAGGAGCCGCCGCCCTTCCCCGCCGACAACATCTTCCCGATCGAGTGGCACACCGACACGCCCAAGCTCTTGAAGCTTTACGACTCGGCGCGCGAGCAGAGCTGGTACCCCAACAGGCTGGCGTGGGACACCCTCGATCCCGCCTCCTTCACGCTCGATGAGCGCTATGCCATCGCCTACTGGTTCGGGTTGCTCTCGGTCTTCGACAGCTCCGGCCCCGCCGTCTTCGCGCGCGCCATGATCCACGCCTACGAGACCCACGCCGAGGACCCGGTGCGCAAGTGCTTCTTCCTCATCACGCGCGACGAGGTCAACCATGAGGAGGTGTGTCAGCGCGTGATCGAGACCCTGACGCCCGGAGGGCCGCTCGGCTTCGTGCCCGAGACGGCACTCGGCCGCTTGGCCCAGAACAACGTGAAATGGTACTTCCACAACGGTGCCCGCTATTGGCAGGGTTTCAAGGGCGGCATCGGCCGCCATCCGCTGCCGATCCTCTTCACCTCCTTCCTCATGGGCGAGATCGCCTCCTCCACGCTCTTCCAAGAGATGCACCAGAAGACGACGATCCCGGTGCTCAAGGACGCGTTCCGCCGCGTCGGCCAGGACGAATCGCGCCATCTGCGCATCTGCTTGACGCTCCTCGAGAACATCCTCCCGAGGCTCGCGCATGAGCAGAAGGCGACCATCACCAAGCAGATCCGCGCCGGCTTCATCTTCCTCTCGGGCATCCTCTACGAGCCGCCCGAGGAGTTCTGGGAGCTGCCCGACACCTGGCGTCCGGCGCATCGCCTGCTCGAGGAGGTGGCGCGCGGTGCGGGCCTCGGCATCCTCACGATCGAGGAGCGCCGCGAGAACTGGCGCGCGGCCCTTCTGCGCATGAAGGGCCTGGTCGAGCCCCATGGCATCACATTCCCGGGCATCCCCGAGATCGGCATCGACGGCGAGACGGTCGCCTTCGACCCGGCCGACATCGTGCCGGTGTTCTGAGAAGCGTCTTCTGAGCGCCGCGGCGCGCGGCCTCCCGCCCCGCGGCCGCCTATTGCACGATCGCGTGGCTGCGCTCGTCGAAGGGGCTGCCGGCGAGCGGTTGCAGCTTGGCGCGGAAGTCCTTGGTATGGTCGGCCCCATCGTGCGCGTCCTT
>DATEQI010000153.1:0-12965 GCA_035272805.1 Alphaproteobacteria bacterium
TCTATCTCGGCTTCCGCGACGAGACCAACGCGCGCAACTTTCCGGGGCTCAACTTCGATCGCGCCGAGCTGCGTGATGGGCTTGCCTACGCGCACGGGCGTGGCGCGCGGATCTATGTCGCGATCAACACCTATCCCGCGGTCGGCAATGCGCGGCCTTGGCACGCGGCGGTCGACGACGCGGCGCGCCTGGGCGCCGATGCGCTCATCCTCGCCGATATCGGCTTGCTCGACTACGCGAGACGGCACTATCCCGAGGTGCGCCGCCACCTCTCGGTCCAGGCCTCGGCCGCCACCCCGGAGGCGATCCTCTTCTACCACGAGGCCTTTGGGGTGAAGCGCGTCGTGCTGCCGCGCGTGCTCACCCTGCCGGAGATTGCGGCACTCAATGCCGCCATCCCGGTCGAGACCGAGGTGTTCGCCTTCGGCGGCATGTGCGTGATGGCCGAGGGGCGCTGCGCGCTCTCGGCCTATGTCACCGGCCGCTCGCCCAACATGCAGGGGGTGTGCTCGCCGGCGAGCCACGTCCGCTACGAGCGCGAGCGCGAGCGAATGGTCTCGCGCCTCGGCCGCTTCACCATCAACCGCTTCGAGGCGGACGAGCCCGCGGGCTATCCGACGCTGTGCAAGGGGCGCTTCGCCGCGCAAGGCGAGGTCTCCTATCTCTTCGAGGAGCCGGTCTCGCTCAACGCCATGACCATGCTGCCCGAGCTCGCGGCGGCCGGCGTGCGGGCGCTCAAGATCGAGGGCCGCCAGCGCGGGCGCGATTACGTCACGCGCGTGGTCGCGGCCTTCCGGCGCGCGGTCGACGCGGTAGCGCGCGGCGAGCCGGTTCCGCCGGGGCTGCTCGCCTCGGTCGCCGAGGGCGGCAGGGACACCAGGGGCGCCTACGAGAGGGGCTGGCGATGAGGGCTGCTTCTTCCGCTCCGGCGCGCCTCAGCCTCGGCCCGCTGCTCTTCAACTGGGACGCGGCGCGGCGGCGCGACTTCTATTTCCGCATTGCCGACGAGGCCCCCCTCGACATCGTCTATCTCGGCGAGGTGACCTGCTCGAAGCGGACCGTCTTCTTCGAGCAGGACCTCCCCGCGATCGTCGAGCGCCTTGCGCGCGCCGGCAAGGAAGTGGTGCATTCCACCCTAGCGCTCGTCACCAGCGAGCGGGAGTGCTGTGCGCTGCAGGAGCTTGCCGCCGAGGCGGGCCTCATGGTCGAGGCCAACGACATGGCGGCCGTGCGGTTGCTTGGCGGGCGGCCCCATGTCATCGGACCTTTCGTCAACGTGTACAACGAGGGCACGCTCCGCTTTCTCAAGGAGCGGGGTGCGGTGCGCGCGGTGTTGCCGGCCGAGCTGCCGCGCGATGCGGTCACCGCGCTAGCCGAGCGCGCGAACGGCGTCGAGATCGAGCTCCAGGCTTTCGGGCGTCTACCCTTGGCGCTGTCGGCGCGGTGCTACCACGCGCGGGCGCACGGGCTGCACAAGGACGGCTGCCAATATGTCTGCGGCCTCGACGACGACGGCATGGCGGTCGAGACCCTCGACGGCGAGGGCTTCCTCGCGGTCAACGGCACGCAAACCTTGTCCATCACGGCGCGCAGCCTGCTCCCCGAGCTTCCGCCGCTGAGCCGGGCGGGTGCGGACATCTTCCGCCTGTGGCCTCACGCGGTGGACATGGTCGCGGTGGCGACACTGTTCCGGGACGTGCTCGATGGCCGTGCTGAGCCGGCTGCCAGCGAGGCGCGCCTCGCCGCGGCGGTCCCCTTCGCAGCCCTGTCGCGGGCGCTCTTCGAAGGTGTGGGCTTGGGCTGATCCGCGCCGGCGCGACCCGCCCTTACCGTCCTCGCCGTCACCCGCTTCGCCGCTTCGGCACGATCAGGCAGTCGAGCGCGCTGCAGCCCTTGCCTTGGGCGAAGACGGCAAGAGGGTTGACCTCGACCTCGGCGATCTCGTCGGCGAAGTCGACGATGAAGCGCGAGAGTGCCATGATCGCCGCGCTGACCGCCGCGAGATCGCCGGTAGGCTTGCCGCGCCAACCGGCAAGAAGCTTGCTCGCCCGCGTCTCGGCGATCATCGCGCCCGCGGCGGCCTCGTCGACCGGCGCCAAGCGGATGGCGACATCGTCGTAGAGCTCCACCAGCACCCCGCCGCCGCCGGCAACGACGATCGGTCCGAACTCGGGGTCGACCCGCGCGCCCACGAGGAGCTCGGCGACCGGTGCCGCCGTTTCCTGGACCAGGAGGCCGAGCACCTCGCCGCTCTCGAGCCGGGCGGCGCGGTCGAGGAGCTCCGCGGCCGCGTGCCGGGCTTCGTCCGCCGAACGGATGCCGATCTTGACCAGTCCGGCGTCGGATTTATGGACGAGGTTCGCAACCACACCCTTGAGGACGACGGGAAATCCAATCCCGGCCGCGGCAGCCCCCACCTCCTCCGCCCGGGTCACGAAGCGCTCGCGCGGTCCCGCCAAGCCATAGCTTGCGAGGATCGCGCGCGCCTCATGCTCGGCGGGGAGACGGTTTGCCGGCAATGCCGTCCACGCGTTCCGCGCCTTCGCCGCGGCGGCCTTATCCGCGCCGACGGCTCGTTCGACGCTCAGAGGTGCTGCCCAACGCGCGAAGCTCGCCACGGCAAGGAGCCCTTCGCGGGTGCCGCGCAGATAAGGCACCCCCTCCTCGGCGGCCGCGGCGGCGAAGCCGGGATGGGGATCGCCCGAGAGATTGGACACCGCGACGAGCGGCTTGCCCGCCGCGCGGGCACCTTTCGCCACCGCCCTCAAGAGATTCGAATAGCGCGTCGCCTGCTGCGTGCCGAGCCCGCGGGGTGCGTCCTGCAGCAGCACGAGCGTGCCGACTTGGCCTTGCCGGCCCATCGCCCGCGCGATGCGCTCGGCGATCGTGGGATCGTAGAGGCCCGCCCATGTGAGGTCGAGCGGGTTCGCGATATGGGCGAATTCCGGCAGGAGGGCCGCGATTTCCGCCTTCGCCTCGGCGATCGGCGCCAGCGTCAATCCGACCTCCTCGGCAACGTCGAGGGCGAGCGCTATTTCGCCGCCCGAAAGCGAAACCACGCCGACGCCCTCGCCGCGCGGTCGGGATGCGAGACCCGAGACGAGCACCGCCGTCTCCACGAGCTCGTCGAGCGAGCCGGCCTCGATCACGCCCGCCGCGCGGAACGCCGCCCGGCAGACCTCGACGCTGCCTGCCACCGCACCGGTGTGCGCCATCACCGCCGCCCGACCTTCCGCCGAGCGTCCGCTCTTGAGCACGATCACCGGCTTGCCGAGCGCCTTTGCCCGCGCGGCGGCGGCGATGAATTTCGCGGGCTTGCGCAGCTGCTCGAGGAACGCGATGACGGATTTGACCTCCGGATCCTCGACGAGCGCCTCGAGATAATCGGCGACGGCGGTCACCGCCTCGTTCCCCGAGGTGATGAGATGGCTCAAGCCGAGGCCGCGGCCCGCGTTGAGAAGTGCGATCCCGATCGAGCCGCTCTGCACGATGGCGGCGACGCCGCCGCGCGCGACGCTCTCGGGCAGCGACGTTCCGAAGAGGGCCGCCTTGCCGGCGAAGTTGAGGAGGCCGAGACAGTTCGGGCCGCAAACCGCGATGCCGTTCTCCGCCGCGATCCGGGCGAGCTGCCGCTGCGCCTCCGCACCCGTCTCGCCGGCTTCGGCGAAGCCGCTCGAGAGGATCGCGATGCCGCCGACCCCCTTGCTTGTTGCCTGGCGCACGATCTCGGGGATGCGCTCCGCCTGGACCGCGACGAACACCGCATCGACCTCGTCCGCAACATCCGCGAGCGAAGGCAAGGTCCGCCGCCCGAACAGTTCCCCCTTGTTCGGGTTGATGAGGTGGATCGCACCCTCGAAGCCCACGAACTCGAGCGCCTTCCAGGCATTGAAGCCGGGCCCGATCTTGTCGGACGCGCCGACGATGGCGACCGACCGGGGGCTGAGGAGGTGCCTCAACGACATCAGAGGTCCTGGAACTTCGTCGGCCGTTTTTCGAGGAACGCCCGAGGTCCTTCCTCCGCGTCGGGGTGCGCGAAGACCTCGCTGCAGATCTCCTCCTCGTAAGCCACCATCTCGTCCCAGCCGTGGCGGAGGTTGTAGGCGACCGCCTTGCGCATAGCATGGATTGCGATCGGCGAGGCTTGGGCGATCCGCGTTGCGATCTTAAGCGCTTCTTCCCGCAACGCGACGTTCGGCACGACCCGGGTGACGAGGCCCAGCTCATAAGCCTTGGCCGCGCCGAAGTTCTCGCCGATGAGGAGGAGGTCGAGCGCGTGGTTGCGGCCGACGTAGCGCGGCAGGCGCAGCAGGCCCATGCCCCAGCTCGGAACGAGGCCGAGATAGGCGTCGCCCGCGCGAAAGACGGCATTCTCCGCGGCGACACGGATGTCGCATGCCCAGCCGAGCGCGGTGCCGCCGCCGATGCAGTAGCCGTGGATCGCGGCGACGATGGGCTTCGGGAAACCCTCGATCCGGTTGAGCGTGCGCCGCCCGAGCTCGCGGAACGCCCGCGATTGCGCGGGATCGCGAAAACGCCCCTCCTCGCGCAGATCGGCGCCGGCACAGAACGCCTTCTCTCCGGCGCCCGTGAGCACGACGCAGCGTACTTTCTTGTCCTTCTCGATCTCGTCCAGTACGGCGTGAAGCCGCTCGACGAGCTTCATCGAAAGGGCGTTTACCGGCGGATTGTTGAGCGTCAGCGTCGCGATCCGGTCGCTCCGCTCGACGAGGATGAGGTCGGGCACGGTTGGTCTCCCGCTTTGGCCGTTAGGGGGTATTGGTCTCGATATTCTCGGGCTCCGCCCAGAAGATCAGCCGGCGGTGCGCGAAGCGGACGAGGGCGTGGAGCGCCACGCCGAGCAAGGCCAGCACGACGAGCACCGAGAACATGCCGGCGATGTCCATGCCGAAGTTGAGCTGCATGAGGAGGTTGCCGAGGCCGCGGTCGGCGCCGACGAATTCGCCGACGAGCGCGCCCGTAATGCTGAAGACGATCGCCACGTTGAGACCCGCGAATATGAAGGGGAGCGCGTTCGGAAAGATGACGATGCGGAACTCCTGCCAACGCGAAGCGACGAGCGAGCGCATGAGCTCGACCTTTTCCGCTTCGACCGTGGAGAAGCCGACGATGGCGTTGATGAGCACCGGGAAGAACGCGATGATCGAGGCGATCGCAACCTTGGATTCGATGCCGATGCCGACCCAGACGATGATGAGGGGGGCGAGGGCCACCTTGGGCAGCGCCTGGAGCCCGACGAGATAAGGCATCAGCGCCCGTTCGACGAGACGCGAGCGCGTGATGAGCGCCGCCGAGACGATCGCCGTAACGGACCCGATCACGAAGCCGGCGAGCGCCTCGAAGAGCGTCACGATGAAGGCGTCGAAGATCAGTCCGCGCTCGATCTCGACCCACAGCGCCGCGGCCACGGCGGAAGCGCGCGGGATGAGCAGTTTCGAAACACCGAACAGAGGCGGCAGATACTCCCACGCGGCCAACAACGCGGCACCCGCCAGGAGCGGCGGACCGTAACGCTCGAGCCTGCCGCGCAAGGGCCGCGCCGTCATGCCGCCTGGACCATCTCGAAATGCCCGCGCAACCGTTCTGCGATGCGCACGAACTCGGGCTCGCTTCGCGTCTTCGCCGTACGCGGGCGCGCGAGGCGCACCTCCACGACGTCGGAGACCCGGCCGGGCCGCGCCGAGATCACGACCACGCGGTCGGCAAGGAACACGGCTTCCTCGATCGAGTGCGTGACGAGCACGATGGTCTTGCGGCTCGCGTCCCAAATGCGCAAGAGCTCGAGGTTCATCGCTTCTCGGCTCATCGCGTCAAGCGCACCGAACGGCTCGTCCATGAGAAGGATGGCCGGATCGTGCATGAGCGCCCGCGCGATCGCGACGCGTTGGCGCATGCCGCCCGAGAGCTCGCTCGGATACTTGTCGGCGAACCCGCCTAATCCGACCAGCTCGAGAAGCTCATGCGCCCGCGCCGCCGCCGCGCGCCGCTCGAGCCCGATCACTTCGGCGGGTACGAGCACGTTCTTGAGGACCGTCCGCCACGGCAACAGCACCGGGACTTGAAAGACCATGCCGATGTCACGTCGTGGCCCGGAAACGGGCGCTCCGGCGATCCGGACCCGCCCGGTGCTCGGCGCCACCAACCCTGCAATCAGACGGAGGAGCGTGCTCTTGCCGCAGCCGCTCGGGCCGACGATCGTGACGAACTCCCGCACGGGAATCGCAAGCGCGATCTCCGAGAGTGCGACGACATCATCCCCCGAGCGCGTGCGAAACTGCTTGCTGATGCCGGCGACCTCGATCAGCGGGTCCGGCGTGCCCGCTGTCACCGGTAGGCCTCCGCCTGCTGCTTTACTTTCGCCGCATCGAAGTCGTTGATTTTATCGATGAACCGGTTGGAGTAATAAGACGCGACATCGGGTTTTTCCTTGATCATTCCCGCATCGTACAGAAAATCGCGCGTCGTCTCCCATTCCTCTTTCGTGAAGGCACCCCATTTCGGCACCGCGCGGCCTGCGATGCGGTACTTGACGAGGCGCGCCTCGAGCACGTGGACGGCCTCCTTGAGCGCTTGCGCCTCCGGAATGCCCGAGGGCTTCGAGGACGGGTATTTCTGCCAATGGATCTTCACGGCGGCCTCGGGATTGGTCAGCGTGAAGAGTGCCGCCTTGGCGACACCTTGCGCGAACTTGACCGTCTCGTCGGGGTGCGCCTGCACGTAATCCTCGTTGCCGATCAGCATGATGCTGAGGAGCTTGTTGGTCGCGGGCGAGCTGAAATGCCGAAACTTGTAGCCGGAGTTCTCCAGCATGGCGTAGCCCCAGTCCCACAGGCCCAAAGCATCGACCTGCTTCGCCTCGAGCGCGTGCGCCGCCTGCGGGCCGAGGCCGACCGGCAGCCACCTCACGTCCTTCTCGGGATCCAAGCCGGCCGCCTTCAGCATCGCCTTGTCGACGGGCACGGCGCCGCTCGAGAGGCTAAGCACGCCGATCGTCTTGCCCTTGAAGTCGCCGAGTTGCTTGATCGGGCTGTCTTCGGTAACGGCGATCGTGTAGATCGGCTCGCGCACATGATTATAGATCGCGATGAGCTTGGCACCGTCCTGGCGCGCGATGATGAGCCCCTCGGGCGTCGCCATCGTGAATTGAGCCGTGTCCGCGATCACGAGTTGAATTGCGCCGGTCGAGCCGTTGAACGGCTTCACATCGACATCGAGTCCCGCGTCCTTCCAATAGCCGAGGACCTCGGGAACGGAGGAATGGGGCGCCTCGGCGACATTGGGCGACGGCGAGGTCAGGAGGTAGGTGATCTTGCCGTCGGCCAGGCATGGCAGCGCCACACCGGCCGCAGCCGCGAGCACGCCCGCCACGATCGACGATCGGTAAATGCGCCGCATTGTTTCCCCACTTTCTTTTCAAATTTTCAAGGAGGACGCCCGGCGCCCTCTCGATCGCGCCGCACGCACAGTTCATCCGGCATTTCCCGGATGGTCGAAACAAAGCTATAGTCCGCGGGGTAGGATAGCCTCATCCCTGGGCACCAGCAACAACCCGGAGTCGCCCGACGTTGCCGAACGCGCGTTGAAACGCATCTCCGCTTCAAGCCGGGCCTTTGTCTTGAACCGCGCGGCCGCGCTCGCTGCGGCCTGTTGGGTACTTGCGACGATACTCGGCGAGCGCTTCCTCCATCGTGAGGAAGACGGCGCCGGCATCCCTCACCGTCCGGATCAGCTTCTCGAGAATCATCATGCGGTGGCCGCGACCGATGACGTGCGGGTGGAAAGTGTAGGTGAGGATGCCCCAGTCGTAATGGTCGCGCATATAGATGAAGTCGTTGGTCCAGTTCTCGAGTACGAGCCCCGCGTTCATCAGGCCCGGCAGAATGCCGTTGTCGAAACGCATGTACTCGAAGACCGGAAAGTCATCGAGCGACCAGCTGATCGGCATCTCGACGAGGGCCGTGTCCGCGCCGTAGACCATCGGGTCCTCGAGGGTCACGACGTCGCCCTCGCGAGCCTGGTAGGGCAGATAGTCGTGGCCCATCATGCTGCTATCATACTCGAAGCCGTGCTTGAGCAGCAGGTCCACGGTATATGGGCTGAGGTCCCAGGCCGGCGAGCGGTAACCGCGCGCGTAGCGCCCAGTCAGCTTCTTGATCTCCTCGTTGCCGCGCTCCAGCTCGCGCTCCTCGCCCTCGCGTCCCAGCGAGGCCGGCGTGCGGTGCGTCCAGCCGTGGTGCCCGATCTCGTGGCCGGCCTTGGCCACCGAGGCGGCACAGCTCGGATAGGTCTCGATCGTGTGGCCGGGGATGAACCAGGTCGTGGGGATTTTGTGATCCTTAAGGAGGTCGAGGATACGCCTCGTCGCCGCGATTCCGAAATCGCCGCGCGACATAATGGTCGGCGTCGTGAAGCCGCGCGCAATCGCGGCGGAGACATTGTCGTGGTCGAACGTGAGACAAACGAAAAGCTCCGTCATCGTCATTCTCCTGGTTCATTCGGCGCTTGGCTGCCAGGCGCCGCCTTGTAGCGGGTCGCGAGCCAACCGCCATCGACGGTGAGTACCTGGCCGGTGATGAAGGCGGCATCAGCCGAGCCGAGAAAGGCGACCGCGGCGGCGATGTCCTCGGGCTTGCCGACGCGCCCCAAAGGCGTCATGTCGAGCATCAACGAGCGCAACCGGGCGTCGCTCGCGATGCGCTGTCGGGTCATGCCCGTCTCGATGAGGCCCGGGGAGATCGCATTGACCCGGATCCCGTGGGGCCCATAGTCGGCCGCCATTTGCATGGTAAGGCCGATCACGCCTGCCTTTGCGACGGCATAGCCGGCGGTCCCCGGAAAGCCGGTCATGCCGTAGACGGAGGCGATGTTGACGATAGCCCCGCCTTGCCCGCGCATGCGGCCCACGGCAGCGCGTGACATGCGAAACACGCTGCGCAGGTTGACCGAGAGGAGGCGGTCGAACTCCTCGTCCGTGGTGTTCTCGGCGCGATGGGAGCCGCCGATGCCGGCGTTGTTCACGAGTAGGCTGATACCGCCGAGGCTTTCGGCAGCGCAGTCGAGGATCGCCTCGGGCGCGTCGGCGTCGGCGACGCTTTTCACCAGCGTAGCAAGGGAGAGCTCCTGGGCGTTTGCCAGGGCAGCGGTCTCCGCGAGTCCCGGCTCGGCGATGTCGACCGCGAGCACCTTCGCCCCCTCGCGCGCGAGGCGTAGCGCCGTCGCCCGCCCGATGCCGCTGCCCGCGCCGGAGACGACGGCCATTTCCCGCGAAAGTCGATTAGTCATACGGGCCCCCCGAGCCATTTTCATGTCCTTTGGCCTCAATCCGCCCCCCTCTCGGAGAGTCTCTCCATCATGCGCATCCGGCTGTGGTCGAGATGCCGTTCCATCTCCGCGACCGCGGTCGCGGTGTCGCGCGCGAGGAGGGCGTCGATCAGGCGCCCGTGCGACTCGACGATACGCGTCGGGCTGCGAAACCCGAGATTGATGAGGGAGAGCGCCAGCCGCATCTCGGTGAGCGTGTATTCGTAGACCGCCTGGAGGCTGGCATTGGTGGACAATGTGCAGATCAGCCGGTGGATCGCGATGTCCTCCTCGACGAGCGTGTCGGCGGAGATGGCCCTCCCCTCGCCGTTCGTGTCCATGGCCAACAGACGCTCGCGCCAGAGGGCGAGCCGGCGGAGGGCCAAATCGTCGGCGCGAGCGACCGCCTGCTCGATGGCATAGCGCTCGAGCACCCGCCTTAGACCGAACAAATCCGCGATCTGCGCCAGTGTCATCTCGCGTACGAAGAAGCCGCGCCGTGGCTTGAACACGAGCAGGCCGCGCCGCTCCAGGAGACGCTGCGCCTCGCGGATCGGGCCGCGGCTGATGCCGAGCTCGCGTGCGATGGCTGCCTCTGAGAGCCGCTCGCCAAGCCGGATCCGGCCGGCCACGATCGTCGCGAAGAGCTGCTTCGCGACTTCGTCGGCCAGGCTGCCAGCGCGGATCGGCGTAAGTCCGATACGCTCGCCAGATGGCGCTCTCTCGTCCGGAGGGGCCTCGCTCCGGCGGCTGTCATGAGCCGTCTCGCCGGGGATATCCATGACCGGAGACTCCGCTGACGCTTGGGGGCCTGGCAATTCAGGCCTTGACCTTGGTGCCGGTCACATCGTTAGATCGAGTATCTGCTGACTGTCAACAGGTTGCATCTTATCCACAATTTTCGGGAAAAAAGGGTGGCCATGGAGCCGCGCGTAGGCGTCGAGATCGGCGGAACCTTCACGGATTTGGTCTGGCAGCAGACCGACGGCATGCTCAAGACCTGCAAGGTGCCCTCGACGCCAGCGGCCATCCATGAGGCAGTGATCGACGCGCTCGCCGAGGCAGGTGTCGACCTCGCGGCGGTGCGCCACGTCGTCCACGGTTCGACGGTCGCGACCAACGCGCTTCTGACCCGCAGCGGTGCCGCGGCCGGCCTCATTACCACCCGCGGCTTCCGTGACGTGATCGAGATCGGCACGCACGACCGCGCCGGCAACGTCTATCAGCTGCTCTACCGGAAGCCGCGGGCGCCGATTCCACGGCGGCTGATCCGCGAGGTCGACGAACGGGTGAACGCGGCCGGCAAGGTGCTGCAGCCGATCGACCTCGAGCAGGCCTGGCATGTGGCCGAGAGTCTGATCCGCGAGGGCGTGCGTTCCATCGCGATCTGCTTCTTGCACGCATACGCCAATGCGGCGCACGAGAAGGCGCTCGCGGCACTGATCCGCGCCCACGCGCCGGAGATCTCGGTGACCGCCAGCTCGGAGATCTCACCCGAATTCCGAGAGTTCGAGCGCACCATGACGACGGCGGTCAACGCCTTCGTGAGCCCGGTGGTCGACCGCTACGTGCGGAACCTGGGCGAGCGCCTGGCTGAGGACGGCTATGCCGGGGTGCTTCAGATCATGCAGTCGAACGGCGGCATCATGCCGGGCGCCACGGCGGGGAGGCATGCGGTGCGCATGCTGCTTTCGGGTCCGGCGGCGGGTGTGCGCGGCGCCGTGTGGTTCGCGCGGCGCAATGGGATCGAAGACATCATCACCATCGACATGGGTGGTACCAGCACCGACGTGGCGGTCGCGCCCAAGCTCGAGCCGCGCATGATCACCGAGCTTGTGGTCGATGATCTGCCGATTCGCTCGCCCGCCGTCGATATCGTGACGGTCGGCGCCGGCGGGGGCAGCATCGCCCGCCTCGACACGGGCGGCTTCCTCGCCGTCGGACCTCAGAGTGCCGGAGCCGTGCCGGGGCCTGCCTGCTATGGGCGGGGCGGGGAGGACGCGACCGTCACCGACGCGCAGGTGATCGCCGGCATCCTGAGACCGAGCCGCTTCTTCGGTGGGCGCATGCCGCTCCGCCTCGACCTCGCCGCGGCGATTCTTGCCGGGGTCGGGCTCGCGGGGACCACTCGCGAGGTCGCCGATGCAGTGCTGCGCACGGTCAACAACAACATGGCCTCCGCCGTGCGCCTTGTCTCGACAGCGCGCGGCATCGATGCGCGCGACTACGTCCTCGTCGCCTATGGCGGCAGCGGGCCGCTGCACGGCGCCATGGTGGCCGAGGAGATCGGCATCCGGCGCGTGCTGGTGCCGTGGTCGCCGGGGCTTACCAGCGCCTTCGGGCTGCTGGTTGCCGATCTCATCATCGACGTCGTCCGCACGCGCATCCACCCGCTGTCGGACGAGACCCTCGGCGCGCGTGCGGTAGCCTGGCTTTGCGCGGAATGTGAGCGTGCCGCGGTGACGCACGGCCTCGATTCCGGCGCCTACCGCATCGAGCTCGGCGTCGACTTGCGCTATGCGGGGCAGGCCTATGAGCTCACCGTATGGACGGGCGACACGACCGCGAGCGGCGCTACTATCCGCGCCGCCTTCCACGACCTGCATCGTCAGCGTTACGGCTACGCGCGCGAGGCGCTGCGCATTGAGGCAGTCAACTATCGCGGCCGCATCGTCGAGAAAGTTTTCTCCGACCTGACGCCGCCACTCCCTGCGGCGCGCGGCGCGCCGCTCCTCGAGGAGGGCCCGATCCATTTGAATGGCCGCGCGCTCGCCGCGCACTTTGTCGCCCGCGAGGCATTGCCGGTAGGCTTCAAGCTCCTCGGGCCCGCGGTCATCGGGGAGGCAACGGCCACGACGGTGGTCCCGTCCGGGTGGGAATGCGAGGTCTTGTCCTCGGGCGATCTCATGCTGGAGAAAGTGACCATGCAATGACCGCCCCGCCCGACCCCACCAAGACCGCGATCCTTGCGCATGCCCTGCACGCCGCGGCGGAGGAAATGGGCGCCAACCTGGTGCGCTCCGCCTTCTCGACGGTGGTGCGCGAGGCGCGCGACTGCTCGACGGCCTTGCTCGACGCGGCAGGCAACGTCGTGGCCCAGGCCGAGATGATCCCGATGCAGACCGCGGCGATCTCGATGTCCTTCAAGGCCGCGATGGCCCAGCTCGACCTTTCGCGCATCGGCGCCGGCGACGCCATCTTGATGAACGATCCCTATTCGGGCGGTCAGCACCTCAACGACATCATCCTGTTCCAACCGGTCTTCCTCGGCACCGAACTCATCGGCTATGCCGGTAACACGGCGCACCATCTGGACATCGGCGGCGGCAGCGCCGGCGTCAACACCAACGCCACCGACCTCATCCAGGAGGGGCTGATCATCCCGCCCATTTTGTTCGACGTGGCGCGCGACTGGAACGGCGGCACGATCGAGCGCCTGATCTTCGCCAACATCCGCACCGCCGAGCTCGGCCTCGGCGACCTTAACGCTCAGTTCGCCGCCAACCACATCGGCATCCAGCGCATGCGCGAGCTGGCGGAGCGCGAGGGAATCGACGTCCTGCGGCACGCCATGGCCGAGGTGCAGAACTACAGCGAGCGCCGCATGCGCGCGGCAATCGCCGAGATCCCGGACGGCACCTACA
>DATEQI010000154.1:0-4956 GCA_035272805.1 Alphaproteobacteria bacterium
CCCTTCGAGACGCGCGCTTCGCGCGCTCCTCAGGGTGAGGCGGCCCGCAAATCCAGCAGATTTCCTCGTCCTGAGGAGGACCGAAGGTCCGTCTCGAAGGACGAGGAAATCCGATCAACGCCAAATGCGATAGCCCCGCCCCCTCGTCCCCAAGAGACGATCCCCTCGAAGTGCGGCACTTCGCCTCCCGCGGCGATGCTCCGCGTCCGCGCAAAGAACGAATAGCTGCGATTACGCCCCTCTCAGGTCCCACTCCCCACCCTCGACAAGACTTGACCGTTACCCGGGGTTCGCGCAGGTTTGCTGGCTGGCGGGCCGACGGGAAATGAAACATTCCACCTTCTTAGCCGATTTGCCGGACCTACCCAAGCCGGCAGATCCAGCCCGTGCGCTCATCGGGCTCGAGCATTGGGGCGAGCGGGCCGCGGCGAGCGGAGAGCGGCAGCTTGCGCTCGACGCGGCCGGCATTGCCCGGGACCCGGCCGGGCACCGGCTGCTCGAGTCGATTTTCGGCAACAGCCCCTTCCTCACGCACTGCGTCCTCGTCGATATCCCCTTCGCCCGCGAGCTCTTTCAGAGTGGCGTCGAGGAGGGCTACGCGCAAGTGCTGGCTTCGCTCGGTCGCATCGATGCGCGCGAGCGCTCGAGCGACGAGATCATGGCGGCGCTCAGGACCGCCAAGCGCCGCGCGGCTCTCGCCATAGCGCTTGCCGATATCGCGCAGCTTTGGCCACTCGAGCGAATCACGGCGGCATTGAGCGGGCTCGCCGAGAAGTGCCTGCAAATTGCCGTGCGCCACCAGCTCTGGCTTGCCGCGCAGCGCGGCTGGCTCGAGCTCGCTGAGAAGGAGGCTCCGGAGCGCCACTCCGGCTTTTTCTGCCTGGGCTTGGGCAAGCTTGGCGCGCACGAGCTCAACTATTCGAGCGACATCGACCTGGTCGTCCTTTACGACGACGAGAAGGTCGCGACCGCGGACCGCGATTCGCTCAACCACAATTTCGTGCGACTCACGCGCAACCTCGTGCGCATGATGCAGGAGCGCACGCCGGACGGCTACGTCTTTCGCACCGACCTGCGTTTGCGTCCCGACCCGGGGGCAACGCCCGTCGTCGTCTCGAGTACCGCGGCCGAGCTCTATTACGAGAGCCTCGGCCAGAATTGGGAGCGCGCCGCCTTCATCAAGGCGCGTCCCATAGCGGGCGACCTCGAGGCAGGCGAGGCCTTCCTGCGTAGCCTCAAGCCCTTTCTCTGGCGCCGCCACCTCGATTTCGCCGCCGTCAAGGACATCCACTCCATCAAGCGCCAGATCCACGCGCACCGCGGCGGCGGCAAGATCGCGGTCCTGGGCCACAATTTGAAGCTCGGCCGCGGCGGCATCCGCGAGATCGAGTTTTTCGCCCAGACCCAACAGCTCATCTGGGGCGGGCGGGAGCCGGAGTTGCGCGTGCGCGGGACGTGCGAGGCGTTGCGCGCGCTTGTCGAGCGCGGGCATGTGCAGGCGCAGGTCGCGGATGAGCTCATCGAAAGCTACGGCTTCCTGCGCAAGGTCGAGCACCGCCTGCAGATGATCGACGACCAGCAGACGCAGAAGCTGCCCGACCGGGCGCAAGAGCTCGGCAAGCTCGCGGTCTTTCTCGGCCACGCGGATGGGGCGGCGTTCAGCGCCGAGCTGGTGCGCCACTTGAAGCGCGTCGAGAGGCATTACGGGCGGCTCTTCGAGGAGGCGCCGGAGCTGGGTGCTGCCGCCGGAAATCTCGTCTTCACCGGCGCCGACCACGATCCCGAGACGCTCGAGACGATCGCCGCCCTCGGTTTCAAGGAGCCCAAGGCCGTCTCGACCACGATCCGCGGCTGGCACCACGGGCGTTATCGCGCGATGCGCAGCACGCGCGCGCGCGAGCTCTTGACCGAGTTGACGCCGGCCCTCTTGAAGGCGCTCGGGAGCACCGTCAATTCCGACGCGGCCCTCATGAGCTTCGACCGCTTCCTCTCGCGCCTGCCCTCGGGCGTGCAGCTTTTCGCGCTCTTCTATTCGAACCCGGGGCTCCTCGCCCTTGTCGCCGAGATCATGGGGAGCGCTCCCCGGCTCGCGGCACAGCTGGCCGAGCAGCCGCTCCTTCTCGACGGCGTGCTCTCCGGCGATTTCTTCGCACCTCTGCCGGGCGAGGCAGCACTCGCCGCGAGCCTGGCCGCGGCATTGCGCCAGGCCGGCGATTTCGAGGACGTGCTCGACATCACCCGGCGCTGGACCAACGACCGCAAGTTCCAGGTCGGCGAGCAGATGCTGCGCGGCAACCTCGATCCCGAGGCCGCCGGACCGGTGCTCGCCGACATCGCCCAGGCCGTGATCGGGACCCTCGTCGAGCCGGTCGAGGCCGAGCTCGCCGAGACGCATGGCCGGATCGCGGCGGGAGCGCTCGCCGTGGTCGCTCTCGGCAAGCTCGGCGGGCGCGAGATGACGATGACCTCGGATCTCGACCTCCTCTTCATCTACGACGTGCCGGAGGAGATCGAGGCCTCCGACGGGCGCCGACCCTTGGCCCCCAGCCACTATTACGTACGGCTTTCCCAGCGCCTGCTCGGCGCCCTCACCTCGCTCACCGGCGAGGGACGGCTCTACGAGGTCGACATGCGCCTGAGACCGTCCGGCGAGAAGGGGCCGCTCGCAACCAGCCTCAAGGGCTTCCTCGACTACCAGAAGCAAGACGCCTGGACTTGGGAGCATATGGCGCTCACGCGCGCCCGCGTGGTCTTCGGCGCGCCCGCGCTCAAAGCGCGCATCGAGGCCGCCTTGCGCGAGGTGCTGACGGCACCGCGCGATCCCGACAAGCTCCTCCTCGACGTAGCCGACATGCGCGCGCGCATCGAGCGCACGCATCACACCGACAATATCTGGGAAGGCAAGCGCGTGCGCGGCGGTCTCCTCGATCTCGAGTTCATCGCCCAATATCTCGAGCTGCGCCATGCCGAGCGGCACCCCGGCGTGCTCAGCACCAACACGACGGAGGCCTACGAGCGCCTCGCGGAGTGCGGCTGCCTCGAGTGCCAAGCGGCGCGCGAGCTCATCGCGGCGACGCGGCTCTGGCGCCGCGTGCAGGGCATCCTGCGCCTCGCCGAGGAGCGCGTCTTCGCGGAGGAAAGGGCGCCGGACGGCCTGCGCCGCGTGATCGCGCGCGCGGCGGGTGCCGCCGACTTCTCCGCGCTCAAGGACCGGCTCACGGAGACCGCTGAGCGCGTGCGCCAGCACTTTGCAGCCCTCATCGAGACGCCGGCGGCCGAGTGCGGCGACGAGACATCAGAAGCATCGAAGGAGGCCTTGCCATGAGCGTCGGGATCGGAGATCCGGCACCCAACTTCAGCGCACCCAGCGACGGCGGCGGCAAGGTTGCGCTCGCCAAGCTCAAGGGGCAGAACGTCATCCTCTATTTCTATCCCAAGGACGACACCTCCGGCTGCACGCAGGAGGCCTGCGGCTTCCGCGACGCGCTCTCCAAGTTCGGCAAGGCGAACGCCGTCGTGCTCGGCGTCTCGCGCGACAGCGTGGCCTCCCACGACAAGTTCAAGGCCAAATACAAGCTCCCCTTCGCCCTCGTCTCCGACGAGGACGGCAGCATCTGCGAGGCCTACGGCACCTGGGTCGAGAAAAGCATGTACGGGCGCAAATACATGGGCATCGAGCGCTCGACCTTTCTCATCGACAAGGTCGGCAAGATCCGCGCTGCCTGGCGCAAGGTGAAAATCCCGGGCCACGTCGAGGAGGTGCTCGCTGCGGTCAAGGCGCTGTGACTCCTTAACCCTTGCCATCCCGCCGGGAGGGGCGCTTCCCTCTCCCGCTTGCGTTCATCGAGGAGAAAGAGCCACACTGATTGGCACGATGGCACAGGCGTCCGTGGTGAGATGGAGCGTCTTCGCAAGGAGATGCATGAAGAAGTAGGCGGTCTCCGTAAAGAGATACGTGAACAGTTCGCTCTCGTGTCTAGGGCCGGCTTTGATGTTGGTTCGCGGCAATCGGAGCTTGGTGGGCAGGCATCGGGCTTTGAGTAATCGCTTCAGGAAAGTTCAAGAGGGGACTCCCGATGAGCATCTCAAAAGACTTTTTGAAGAGGGAGGATATCCGCTCACGTCTTTTCGGCGATACATGGCGGACTCTGATTCCGGAAGTCTTTCGAGACGTGCCGGCCTATTACGATAAGGGCAATGCGGTCGCATCGCTCGGGACTTGCTCACGATGGAGCAATACGTTCGCTGCCGCGATCCACAGGCATCTGCCGCGCGGATCGAAAGTACTCGACGTCTGCTCGGGCATGCACGATATCCCGCTGAGGCTTCTCGCGACGGACCCGACGCTCGAGATCCACGCTGTGGATGGCAGTTCGCACATGACAGCCGAGGGTCAGCGCCGCGCTCGCGAGCGCAATCTGACGATCCGCGCCCATGTCTGCGATGCCCATACGCTGCCGTTTGCCGACGGCTCATTCGATGCCGTGACGCTCCAGTTTGCATCGCGCCATCTCGAGATCGTCAGAGCGTTCAAGGAGATCCATAGGGTTCTCAAACCGGGGGGCATCTTCTGCCATAATGACATGGTCCGCCCGACCTCGAGGGTCGTCGAGGTGCCGTACCTCGTCTACTTGCGCTTCTCGGTATGGTTAACTGCCAAGCTTTTCGGGAGCTCCGCCGAGAGCATGAAGTGTGTCGGCTACTTCGCGAATGCCATACGGCACTTCTACACGCCGCGCGAATTGACCGAGCTTTTCAAGGAAGTCGGTTTCATCGGTAGAGAAAGTCGGAGCTTTCTCACGGGCGTTATATCCTATCACATCTCGCATAAACCGCCGTGCTAGATGTCATGGAGACGTGAGAATTTCCACGAGATCTTTGCGCACGATCGCAGGAAGCAGCAGGCCCGGCCGCGCGGGAGACCTGACCCGCGCCATACTGCGTCGCGCCGCGACC
>DATEQI010000155.1:0-6162 GCA_035272805.1 Alphaproteobacteria bacterium
CACACCGGGCCCTCGCTGAGCCCGTTCAACGCCTGGGTCATGCTCAAGGGTCTCGAGACCCTTGAGCATGACCCAGGCGTTGAACGGGCTCAGCGAGGGCCCGGTGTGGCGCATGTAGGGCATGAGCCGCTCGCGGTAGAACTTCTCGCTCGAGAGGACGGCGCCGCCGAGTGCCCTGCCCTGCCCATCGATGTGCTTGGTTGCGGAATAGACGACGATGTCGGCACCCAGCGCCAAGGGCCGCTGCAGCAAAGGCGTCGAGAACACGTTATCGACGATGAGAACGGCACCCGCGGCGTGCGCGAGCTTGGCCACGGCCGCGATGTCGATGAGCTCGAGCGTGGGGTTGGCCGGCGTCTCGAGGAAGACCGCCGCAGCACCGGGACGAAGGGCCGCCTTCCACTCCGCGAGATTCGTGCCGTCGACGAGCTGGGTCGCGATCCCCCAGCGCGGCAGGAGCTGCGTGATGATGAAGTGACAGGAGCCGAAGAGCGCGCGCGAGGCCACCACGCGCTGGCCGGCATGGAGCTGGCACATGAGCGAGGCGAACACGGCCGCCATGCCGGTCGCCGTGGCGAAGCACGCCTCCGAGCCCTCAAGAAGCGCCATGCGCTTCTCGAACATGGCAACCGTCGGGTTGCCGTAGCGCGAGTAGATGAATCCCGGCGCCTCGCCCTTGAAGCGCGCCTCGGCCTCCTCGGCACTCGCGTAAACGAAGCTCGAGGTGAGGTAGAGCGCCTCGCTCGTCTCGCCGTGGGCGGAGCGGACGATGCCGCCGCGCACCAGCCGCGTCTGCGGACGCCAGGCGTCCGCCGCGTTCTTCTTGCCTTTTGCCATTGCCGGATTCCCGCGGATTGGGGGTGGTCAGTCCTGCTGCCAGGGAAGGCGCGCCGCCTTCCAGCCGGCACTCCGCCCGCGATGGCCCTCGCCATCCTTCGGCCCCTCGAAGCCGTCGGCGACGTTGTAGCAGCGCCGGTAGCCGAGGCTGGTCAAGAGCATGGCCGCGGCCTTGGAGCGCGCGCCCGAGCGGCAGAGGAGGAGAAGCGTCGCCTCCTTCGCGACCCCCTGCTCTCTGAGCTCCTCGGCGAAGCGCTCGTTCTTCGCGAGATCGGGGTAAGCCTGCCATTCGACGAAGACGGCACTCTTGCCGAGCGTCTTGAGATCGGGATGGCCGACGTAGCGGCACTCCGGCTTGGTGCGCACGTCGATGAGGGTGGCCCCGGGGTCCTCCTTGAGGATCTCCCAGGCGCGACGCGAATCCACGTCGCCGGCGTAAGTTTGCCCGCTCATCGCGCGCACCTCCGCGCTTTCAGGATGCGGGAGACGGCTGCGACGGACGCATGAGGCGAAAAATCCGGAGAGTGCAACAGCGAAAGCATAAGATGCCCTCCTTCGCTCGGGTTACACGGGCCCACGGAGGTCATCCCCGTGGCGCTTTAGCAGAGAGAGGCGCGGCTGCAAGCTGCCCGTCAAATCCCGCGGGTCCGTTCCTCGGCCCGGACCAGGCCCATTAAAAAACCGCCGCAGCGCTGCCGCCGGGCGGTCTTCCCGTCGCTTTAGCGGCATTTTTTCCGCGCCCGCAAGCTGAGCTCAAATCGGCGCGATGGCAAACGTTAGCGGGATCGCGCGCGCCTGTCAACGTGCTCACGGCCCGAGCGAAATCGCGCCTTGCTCCACTATCGCAGTAACCGGATTTATGTATGCTTCATCGGCACATGAGGAATACGACCGGATCGACGCAAACTCGGTGTGAAAGGAGCACGCGCCGTGGAAATTCGCCCGATCAGGACAAAGGCGGACTATCGCTCAGCCCTCAAGGAAGTGGAGCGTCTCTGGGATTGCGAGCCGGGCACGGCGGCGGGCGATCGGGTCGATGTGTTGGTGACGCTGATCGAGGCCTATGAGGCCGCCCATTACCCGATCGCGGCACCCGACCCGATCGCGGCGATCGCCTTCATGATGGAGCAGAAGGGGCTCTCCCGCCGCGACCTCGAGCCGGCGATCGGCAGCCGCGGGCGCGTGTCCGAGGTCCTCAACCGCAAGCGACCGCTCACCCTCCCGATGGTCCGGGCCTTGAGCGCCCTCTTGCAGATTCCGACCGATATCCTTGTGCAGCCTTATGAGTTGAGCTCCGCGGCGTAGCACGCAGAATCATGGGTCCCGTGATACACCCCCCTCCCCACCCTCCCCCTTGAAGGGGGAGGGTGGGGAGGGGGTGACGCGCGAATTTGTGAGATCTGGCACTTGCGCGTCGGACGGGTATTACCCCGCTGTCAACCTCACGACGCGGCCATCCCCCGTCGGCTGATAGAAGACGCTGATCTCGGCGAGCGCCGGGCGCAGGCGGCATCCGCGCGCGCGATCTCGTAGGCATCGAAGCCGCAGCAGTGCATGAAGAGGAGCTGGTCGCGCAAGACCTGGCCGACGGCGCACAGCTCGCCCTTGTAGCCGTAGCGCTCGCGCAACAGGCGCGCGTAGGAGTAGGCGCGCCCGTCGGTGAATTTGGGAAACTCGAGGGCCACGAGTGCCAAGCGCGCGCCGTGCGCGGCGATCACTTCCAGGTGCTGGCCCGCCTTGAGCCGGACGCCGATGGGGGCGGCGCGGATCAAATAACACCAACTCGCCGCGAGATCGCAAGCTGATTTCTCTATTTTCTAATGTCAATCAAACATATAATACTAAAATAACTTGTTAAATATTCTCCAAAGGCGGCGCCGGGGAGCCGGAGAGCCTTTCAGGCGGTCTTGGGGCGATGAATTTCCGGCTTGGTACCGGGGTCGGCGGCGGCGGGGGCAGGCTTGCCAGTCCGCGGCGGCCGCTGCGCGTGCCGGCGGGCCGGCGCATAGCGCCGCTTTTGCACCTCGCCGCGCTCCTCGGCGCGGGCCTCGAGGAGCGCCTTGTGATAGGCGAGCACCAGCTCGTGCACGTCGACGACGCCGACCATGCGCATGCTTTCTTTGTCGCGCACCACCGGGAGGTGGCTGCCCATGCGCGCCTCCATGAGACGGATGGCGCGGCGCGGATCGTCGCCGGCCTCGAGGAAGACCGGATGCGGATCGGCGATGTCGGCTGCGATCACCGGCACGCCGCCGGGAATCACGCTGTCGGCCATGGGGGCGAGATCGGCGACGCTGATGACGCCCTTGAGCCGGCCCTCCTCGTCGACCACGAAGACGAGGCCGTAGGGCGCGGTGCGCAGGGCCTCGATCACGGCACTCATCGACGCCTCGGGCGGCAGCGAGGCATAGGCCCGGCGCATGAGATCGGCGATCGGGATGGAGCTGAAGATGCTGATCTCGCGTCCACCCCTCAGGTTGATGCCGCGATGCTCGAGCTTCACCATGTACATGGAGCGTCCGAAAGTCTCGCTCACGATCAAGGAGGAGATCACCACCGCGATCATCACGGCGAGCGTCATGGCGTAGTCGCCGGTCATCTCGAATATGATCAGGATGGTGGTGATGGGCGCCCCCAGCACCGGACCGGCCACCGCCCCCATGCCGACGAGCGAATAGGCGCCGTGGCTCGAGGCGAAATCGGGCATGGCCTGGGATGCCACCAGACCGAAGGCGCCGCCTGTCATGGCGCCGAGGAAGAGCGAGGCGCTGAAGTCGCCGCCGCCGAAGCCCGTGCCGATGCAGATCGAGGTCGCGGCGGTCTTGGCCACGACCAGGCCGATCATGAGCCAGAGCGGCAGCGTGCCGAAGAGCGCCTGGTCGATCGAATCGTATCCCACCCCCAAGACGTGCGGGAAGGCGATCGCGATGATGCCGAGCAACAAGCCCCCGCAGGTCGGACGCAGCCAGCGGGGGATGGCGAGACGCTCGACCACGCGCTCGACCAGCTGGGCCGAACTCATGAAGCTCAGCGAGACGACCGCGCAGACGATGCCGAGCAAGGCAAAGGCGAAGAACTCCCAAGGGCTGACGATCTGGTACTGGGGCAGGATGAAGGAGGGGAAATCGCCGTAGTAGAGCCGGCTGATCACAGTGCCGATCACCGAGGCGACGACGAGCGGGGCAAAGGTGCTGATGGCGTAATTGCCGATCACCACCTCGAGCGCGAAGAAGACGCCGGCGATGGGCGCGTTGAACGAGGCCGCCACCGCGGAGGCGACCCCGCAGCCGAGTGCCGTGCGCAGCATCGCAGGCGGCAACCGCATGCGCTGGCCGAGCCAGGAGGCCATGGTGGCGCCGAGATGGATCACCGCACCCTCGCGGCCGACCGATCCGCCCACCCCGATCGAGGCCGCATTCGCAACCGCACCCGCGAGCGTCGCCCGCAAAGAGAGGCGGCCGCCGCGAAGTGCTGCCGCCTCCATCACATCGGGCACGCCCTGCGTCCGGCGGCCCGGCACCACGTAGCGGACGTAGAGTCCGATCAAGAGGCCGCCGAGCGTAGGTGCTAGCAGAATGCGCCACCACGGCAAGGTGCGGGCAAAATCCAGCACATGGGGCGAGTCGAAGCCGAGGGCGATAAGTTGGACCAGGCTGATGAGGCCGCGGAAGCCGATGACTCCGAAGGCGCCGAGTGCGCCTATGACGAGCGCGATCAGCACCAGGAGGAGCTGGTCGTTCTCGATGGCCCGGCGGAGCCGGATCATCCCGCGGAGAAGCGCACGGCGGTTCGGCATAGGCTCAACTGCTCGGCATCATCGCGTCCTCGGGGTGCCCGCCGGCAAGACCGTCTCGTGCGTCAATTGCCTCGATGGGCCCATTCGGACCCGTCGACGCGAACCCCGGTCGCGACGTTGGTCACTGCATCGCAGCCATGTCGAAACGGAATGCCATCTCTCCACACGCCCAGATCACACCGGCATGCTTTCAGGATTGCCCGCCCCCAACACAGCATCTCCTCTTTAGAATACACTATTACGCCGATTTCAAGGCTGGAGTTCCACTTTATCGCCGCAAGTAATACGCGGCGGCCGACTTTCAGCGTGGCGCTACCTTCGCGGCATCGCCTGGCGACCCGCCGCTTGCGGCGGGGCCCGCCCTGCCGTAAAGGCTAGCCCAGTGCCATCGCCCGCCCTCCCGGTCAGAGCCTTGAGCGAAAGCCCCGCGAGCCATCCCCATACCCGCCGCCCCCTGGTTCTCCTCGCCGTCATGCTCGCCATGTTCATGGCCGCGGTCGAGGCCACCATCGTGGCCACCGCCATGCCGACCATCATCGCGGACCTGGGCGGCTTCCAGCTCTTCAGCTGGGTCTTCGCCATCTACCTCCTGACCCAGGCGGTCTCGGCGCCGATCTACGGCAAGCTCGCCGACATCTTCGGCCGCAAGCCTTCCCTTTACGCAGGCACGGCCCTTTTCCTCTTGGGCTCGCTCTTCGCCGGGTTCTCCCCGAGCATGCTCTGGCTCATCTTCTTCCGTGCGCTTCAGGGCCTCGGCGCCGGGGCCATCCAGCCGATCGCCACCACGATCGTCGCCGACATCTACACCCCCGAGGAGCGCGCCCGGGTGCAGGGCTATCTCTCGAGTGCTTGGGGCATCTCGGCGGTGATCGGACCGGTGCTCGGCGCCGTCTTCGTCGAGCATATCGGCTGGTCCTTCGTCTTCTGGATCAATCTGCCGGTCGGCGCCGTGACGATCGCCCTTTTCGCCCTCTTCCTCGACGAGGGAAAACTGCACAAGACCCATCAGATCGACTATTTGGGCGCCCTCCTTCTGACCCTGGGCACGACGGCGCTGATGCTGGCCCTGATCCAGGGCGCCATCCTGCCCACCGGCGTCGTCGCGGCCCTCGTGCTTTTCGCGGGCGCCCTTCTCGCCCTCTTCTTCCGTATCGAGCGGCGCGTGCTCGAGCCGATCATGCCGCTCTCGCTCTGGCGCATCCGGGTGATCGCGACCGGCAACCTCGGCCAGCTCATCACCGGAGCGGTGATGATCGGGGCCGCCACTTTCGTGCCGACCTACGTGCAGGGGGTCATGGGCCGCTCGGCGGCGGCCGCCGGCCTGGCGATCGCCGCCATGTCGATCAGCTGGCCCATCGCCAGCGCGCTGAGCGGCCGTCTCATGGTGGCGACCTCGTTCCGCCTCACCGCGGTCGTGGGCTCGCTGATCCTCGTGCTCGGCAGCGTGCTGCTGGCCCTGCTGACGCCCGAGCTCGGGCCGCTCTTCGCGACCGCGGGCTCGTTCGTCATCGGCCTCGGCATGGGCTTCA
>DATEQI010000156.1:0-25746 GCA_035272805.1 Alphaproteobacteria bacterium
ACGTGGTGGGCCAGCTCCTCGGCTGCGGCGGCCCATGGTGCCGCGTCGAGGTGGGCGGCTACCGCGGTTGGCTCAAGCGCACCGAGTTCTGGGGGGTCTACCCCGACGAGAAGATCGAGTAGGCGGGAGAGGCCGCCCTAATCCAAGTCCTTGGCGAGCTCGGCCCGCACGGCCTCGGGGATGAGCGCCATGTGGCCGTAAGCGGGGTGGTTGAGGCCGAGAATGATCTCGCTCCCCGGCGTCTTGAATTTTACGGCCTCAGCCGGCTTCAAGCGGAAGTGGATGAATTGCACCGATGAGGCCTTGCCCTCCTCCGAGGTGCGATCGAGGTCCGTCTCCGCCTCGGCCTTCACCACCTCGCCTGCGATCCTGAGGAAGGCGGTCTCCTCGATGCCGCCCAGCTGCGCCAGCATCTCCTGGCGCCGCGCGGGCTCGTCGATCTCGATCATGAGCGTGGCGGCGAGCTCGTTTCCCTTGGGAACGAGCGGATTATAGGCCGCGAGCTCGCCTGGCACCTGCTCGGGACCGCCCTTCTCGATGAAGAGCATCTCGTGCACCTGGTGCCGCATGGTCTCGTAGCACTCGAAGTAGAAGGTCGCGAACGGCCCGACGTCGACGCGCCGCCGACGCTTGAGCTCGACGATCCTCCGGCGCTCGTCCCGGCGTATTTTGCCGTACTCCGCCATCGGCAAGAGATCGGCGGCGACAAGTTCATGCTTGCTGGTCATGTGCGGCTTCCTTCCCTCCGCCTGGTCGCTCAGCTGCCGAGCCCGTAGGCGCGGGCGAGGAGCTCGATCGGATGGGTGACGAGCTGCGGCCTCGCACCCTCGCTTTCCAGCCTTTCCATCCCCTGGGCGATATGCATGCCGGCGAGCGGGCACTCCGAGGAGAGATAGGCCTTGCCGCTTTGGACGGCCTGTCGCGCGACCGGTCGGCCCACCTTGAGGGCGACCTCGAAGAATTCCTTCTTGCAGCCCCATGAGCCGCCGTGCCCGGAGCAGCGCTCGATCACCTGCACCTCGGTCGCCGGAATGAGGCGCAGCATTTCAGCGGCCTTCTGTCCCATGTTCTGGGCGCGGGCATGACAGGCGAGATGCACGGCAACCCCACCTTCGATCGGCTGCAAGCCGTCCGCCAGGCCCTCTCGCTTGGCGATGTCGACGACGTATTCGCTCACATCGTAAGTCGATGTGGAGAGCAGCTTCACGTCCTTGTCGCCGGGAAGAATGAGCGGCCACTCGAACTTGAGCATGAGCGCGCAGGAGGGCACCAATGCCACCACGTCGTAGCCCTTGGCGATCCACGCCTTGAGCTCGGCGGCGACGGCCTTGGCATTCGCCGCCACCTTGTCGATGGCGCCCTGCTCGAGGAGCGGCATGCCGCAGCAGCGCGGATAGACGACCTCCGTCTCGACCCCGTTCTTGGCGAGCACCGCGCGCGTCGCCATCCCCACCTCCGGGGCGCTGTAATTGACGAAGCAGGTGGCATAGAGCACGGCCTTGCGGCCGTAGGCCGGCGCCTGCTCGTCCACCGGGGGCACCGTCTCCCTCGCGCGCATCGCGAAGGTCGTGCCGGTGAACTTGGGGAGCGCCGCCCGGCGATCGAGGCCGGCCATTTTCTCGAGCACGGGACGCGTCAGCTTGTTCGTCGTAGCGCTCGCCCAGTTGGCAAGCGGAGCGGCGAGTCCGGCGAGCCGGCCATTGCGGTCGGTCTTGGCAAGCTCGCGCTCGGCCCGGCGGATGCGGCCCGCGCGCGCCGCAACCGCGCGGTGGCGCAGCATGAGGTGCGGAAAATCGAGGTTGAAGGGGTGCGGCGGCACGTAGGGGCACTTCGTCATGAAGCACATGTCGCAGAGCGTGCAGGCGTCCACCACCTGGCCGAAGTCGGCGCTTCTGACGCGATCGAGCTCGCCGCTCTCAGACTGGTCGATGAGGTCGAAGAGGCGCGGAAAGGAGTCGCAGAGATTGAAGCAGCGCCGACAACCGTGGCAGATGTCGAAGACGCGGCGCGTCTCCGCCTCGAGCTTGAGGGGGTCGTAGAAGTCGGGATCCTGCCAGGCAAGGGGATGGCGCGTCGGCGCCTCGAGGCTGCCTTCTCTCATCGCTCGTTCCCTTCCGCGACGACAGCCGCAGGATCAGCGTATGCGGCGCGCGGTCGAGGGCGCGATCCGTTACGGATCCGCGCCCCTCTCCGCGGCCTTTCCCGAAACCCTCCGCGCGCTGCTACTTGAGTTCGCTGAGCGCCTTCTGGAAGCGGCCGGCGTGCGAGCGCTCGGCCTTGGCGAGCGTCTCGAACCAGTCGGCGATCTCCTCGAAACCTTCCTCGCGCGCGGTGCGAGCCATGCCCGGATACATATCCGTGTACTCGTGCGTCTCGCCCGCGATCGCGGCCTTGAGATTGTCCGAGGTCTTGCCGATCGGCTTGCCGGTTGCCGGATCGCCCACCGCCTCGAGGAACTCGAGGTGGCCATGGGCGTGGCCGGTCTCGCCCTCGGCGGTCGAGCGGAAGACGGCGGATACGTCGTTGTAGCCCTCCACATCCGCCTTCTGGGCGAAATAGAGGTAGCGGCGATTGGCCATAGACTCTCCGCCGAATGCGGCTTTGAGGTTGTCCTCGGTCTTGGATCCCTTGAGCGACGCCATGGTTTTCTCCCTTCACATGCAAGTGACGTAACGGCAATGAGCGCGGCCCGTGGCCGTGCGCGGACGCGGGCTATCGGCGAGCCGCCGACGCCTTTATCGCGCTCTCCAGCCCTCCCTGTCAATAGATTAGAATTATTCGAAGAAACTTTCTAATGCTTTGTAAAGACAGAAAGAAAATTATTCATATTTTCGCAAGCGCACGACAACGTCGACGCGCGAGACGGCGGTGCCGCTGGGCGGCGTGGGCAGCTCGGAAACGCCGAGCTCGGAGCCGGCGATATCCTGCAGAGAGCCGCTGTCCTCGTGGTAGAAGTGGTGGTGCTCGGAGGTATTGGTGTCGAAGTAGGAGCGGCCGGCCTCGACCACGACTTCGCGCAAAAGCCCGGCAGCGGTGAACTGGTGAAGGCTGTTGTACACGGTGGCGAGCGAGACGGGGATGCTCGCGGCAACCGCCTCGGCATGAAGCTGCTCGGCACTCACATGCCGCGCGGCCTTGTCGAAGAGCAGGCGTGCGAGCGCCAAGCGCTGGCGTGTCGGCCTCAATCCGGCACTTCTCAGGCGTTCGAGCACGGGGGTGAATTGACGGGCTCTCGGCATGCGCTTCACCTGGACTCCGGGAACGGCGGGTTGAGCTCGAGCATGGCGCGTACCCTGCCGCAATCCTCGTAAAAAATAAAGCTCTTCCTCGGGCGCGCCGGCCCTCAGTTGCGCAACCCTCAATCGCCGGTCACGATGCGCTCGACCAGTTGCCGTACCGTCGGGATGAAGCCGTTGGCGTAGAAGGGGTCGTCGGCGAAGCGATAGGCGTTATGCCCGGCGAACATGAGCTGGGCGTCGACATCGCCCCCGTGGCTGATGTGCTGCAACGTCTTTTGGATGCAGAAGGAGCGCGGATCGGCCTTCCTCCCCGTGCTGTAGGGCTCGTTCTGCGACCAGTTTGAGAAGATACATGCCGACAGACAGCCCATGCAATTGATCTGGTCCGTGCGGATCTCCCGCGCCTTCTCGGGAGTGACGAAGATGATGGTGGCGTCCGGCGTCCTGAGCGCCTCGGTGAAGCCTTGCGCCACCCAGGCGTCCGCGCGCGCCTTGTCCGCGGCGGTGACGTAGATTATGCGCCGGCGCGGACCGACGGGGAATACCGTATCGTGCTGGCCGATCGGTTCCGGGGTGAAGGCCACTTGGCGGCTCGTGCGCTGGTAAAGCTCCTCGAGGTACTTGTTCTTGACGGAGGAGGAGTAGAAGCCGGTCGGGCTGAAGCGATGCAGCAGCACATCGCCTTCCCTGAGCTTCAGCAACCGCTCTTTCCAAGCATCGGAGATCGGGCTCTCCTGGGTAAGCAGCGCCCGCGTGCCGAACTGGAAGCAGATGGGGCCGAGCTCCGCATTGTCGATCCAATCCTCCCACTCGCGCAGGAACCACACCCCGCCTGCCATGATGATCGGCGTGTCGTTGAGGCCGGCCTCGTTCATGAACTCGCGCAAGGCTTTCACGCGCGGGAAAGGGGCTTCCGGCTTGGTCGGATCCTCGGCGTTGCTGAGCCCGTTGTGGCCGCCGGCGAGCCAAGGATCCTCGTAAACGACCCCGCCGAGCCAGTCGCGGAACTTGTGATAAGCGCGCTTCCACAGCGCGCGGAAGGCGCGCGTCGAGGAGATGATCGGATAGTAGTGGACGCTGTAGCGGGCACAGATCTCGGCGATCCGATAGGGCATGCCGGCGCCGCAGGTGACGCCGTTGATCAGGCCCTTGGCGCGCTCGAGCACGCTATGGAGGATGGTTTCGGCCGCCGCCATCTCCCACAGTACGTTCATGTGGATGCGGCCTTGGCCCAGGGCCGTCTCGTAGGCGACCCTGGCCTGGTGCAGCGCCCCCTTGATGGCGTAGGCGACGAGCTCGTCGTGGCGCTCGCGCCGCGTGCGGCCGTAATAGAGCTGCGAGATGAGATCGCCGTTCTCGTCGTAGGAGTCGGCATTGACCCCGGAGAAGGTGCCGATGCCGCCGGCCGCGGCCCAGGCGCCCGAGCTCTCGCCGTTGGAGACGGAGATACCCTTGCCGCCTTCGACAAGCGGCAGCACCTCGCGCCCGGAAATGAGAACCGGATTGAGCGTCCTCACTCTCTCTCCTAGCTCCTTGTCAATAGTCAACAGCGCCCGGTCCGGCGCCCCTCGGGCTCCCGCCGGCTCGGCGCCAACAGTGCATATAGTGCGATTTTGCAAGGTTATGAAGTGGAATCGCTCGCACCAATGAGCGATGGCGCACGCTCGGAAGTCGTGTTGCACCGCCGAAGGGCCGCTCCTTCGCTCACTGCAGGTTGCTAAAGCGCCGCCATGATCGCGTCGGGCATGTCGCTGATGAGGCCATCGACACCAAGGGCGAAGAGCTCGCCCGCGCGAGCCGCATGGTTGACCGTATAGGCGAGGAGCGGATAGCCGGCCGCCTTGACGGCGCGCACGGCATCCAGCGAGAGCAGGCGCTGATTGCAGATCACGGCGGCAGCGCCGAGCCGCTCCGCCGCTTGGCGCCAATCGCGCGGCAGGACTTCGACGAGATAGCCGCGCGGGACGTTCGGAGCGAGGCGTTGGAAGGCAGCCGCCGCGTCGGGCTGGAAGCTGGTCACGAGCGGGGCCGGCAAGTCGCCGGGCCACAGCCGTAGAAGCGCGCGGGCCGCCGCCTCGGCGAGCCTTCCCTCGCGACCCGGCTCCGCCTTGAGCTCGAGATCGAAGGCGAGCTCGAGGGTCTTAAGAAGCGCCAACGCCTCCTCGAGACTCGGGATTGCCTCGCCTTGATAGGCGGGAGCGAAGTGAGCGCCCGCATCGAGAGACTTGAGATCGCGGAAGAGCGTCGCCCCCACCGCCCCCTCAGCACCGGTCACGCGCTCGAGCTGGTCGTCGTGGAAGACGACCGGCGCGTCGTCGAGACTGAGCCGCACGTCGAATTCGATCATGCGGCAGCCGAGCTCCGCCGCCTTGCGGAAGCCGGCGAGCGTGTTCTCCGGTGCGCGCAGCGCCGCACCGCGGTGCCCGATCACCTTGGGAAGACGCAAGTCCCGCCGGCTCATTGCGGAGGCCCTTCTCCCGGCTCGAGAAATCAGTACCCCCCGACGCTCGGCTTGCGCGGAAAATCGGCTCTCGCCGCCAAGTCGGGCGAGGCAAGACGGGACAAGTCTCCTCGATCTGCCGGAGTGTACGGCAAGGGGCCGGCCCCAACAAGATGGCCCCTTCGGCCACGGCTCCGTGTCGTCGCCCTTCGGGCCGCGGTGAAATCGCGCTGGCGCGCGGCGGATTGCCGGGCTATATCACCGAGTGCGTTCGATTGAAGAGTGCCGAAGCGCCTCAACTGACGCCGGATCGGCACCGTGAACCGGGGAGGGAAGCATGTCGCCCGATCTCAGGCTGCTCACATGTGCCGTCGCACTGGCCTTCGCCCAGATGCTGGTGGCGGCTATAGGGGCGTCGCTGCAGGTGGGTCTGCTGCCGCTCATCGGCAATCGAGAGAACATGCCGACGCTCACCGGTTGGGCGGGACGGGCGCAGCGCGCCCACCGCAACATGCTCGAGAACCTCGTTCTCTTCGCAGCACTCGTGCTGGTGGCAGCCGCCAGCGGCAAAGCCAATGGCGCCACTCTCCTCGGCGCCGAGATCTTCTTGTGGGCACGGCTTGCTTACGCGGTCATCTATCTTGCCGGCGTGCCCTGGCTGCGCACGGCGGCGTGGGGCGTCTCGGTGGTCGGTTTGATCGTGATATTCCTGCAGCTCGTCTAGGAAAGAACGCGGGGACGCCATCGGCAGCGGCCTCAGGCGCGGTCGCGTCCCGCGAAGCCCCTTTCAACGGCACGTCAAGCCCGCCCTCGAGAGGCGCCTCTCCGGCGGCGCTCAATCGGCGCGGCCGGCCTCGCGCGGGCCGCCCTCCTCGCGCTTGCCTTCCCGCTCGCTCGGCTGCGCTGCGGCCTCCTTGCCCGTCTTCTGGTCGACCGCCTTCATGGAGAGGCGAACCTTGCCGCGCTCGTCGATGCCGAGCACCTTGACGTAGACCTGGTCTCCCACCTTGGCGACATCGGAGGGCTGCTTGACGCGGTAAGGCGCCATCTCCGAGACATGCACGAGGCCGTCGCGGCTGCCGAGGAAATTCACGAAGGCGCCGAAGTCGACGAGCTTGACCACCTTGCCGCGGTAGATCACCCCGACCTCGGGCTCGGCCACGATGTTGCGGATCCAATCGATCGCGGCCTGGTTCGCGCGCTCGTCGACCGCCGCCACCTTGACCGTGCCGTCGTCCTCGATGTCGATCTTGGCCCCCGTGACCTCGACGATCTCGCGGATCACCTTGCCGCCCGTGCCGATCACCTCGCGGATCTTGTCCTTGGGGATGGTGAAGGTGGTGATGCGCGGCGCATGCTTGCTCACCCCCTCGCGCGAGCCCGCGATCGCCTTGCCCATTTCGCCCAGGATGTGCATGCGGCCCTCACGCGCCTGATCGAGCGCCGTGCGCATGATTTCCTCGGTGATGCCGGTGATCTTGATGTCCATCTGCAGCGAGGTGACGCCGCGCTCCGTGCCGGCGACCTTGAAGTCCATGTCGCCGAGATGGTCCTCGTCGCCGAGGATGTCGGAGAGCACGGCGACGCCGTCCGTCTCCTTGATGAGGCCCATGGCGATGCCGGCGACGGGGCGCGTGAGCGGAACCCCCGCGTCCATGAGCGAGAGCGAGGCGCCGCAAACGGTCGCCATCGACGAGCTGCCGTTCGATTCGGTGATCTCCGAGACGACGCGGATCGTGTAGGGGAAGCCTTCCTTCGGCGGCAGGAGCGGACGCACCGCGCGCCAGGCGAGCTTGCCGTGCCCGATCTCGCGCCGCCCGGGGGCGCGCATGAAGCTCGCCTCGCCCACCGAGTAGGGCGGGAAATTGTAATGGAGAAGGAAGTGCTCCCTGTACTCGCCCTCGAGCGCGTCGATGATCTGCTCGTCCTGTCCGGTGCCGAGCGTGGTGGTGACGAGCGCCTGCGTCTCGCCGCGCGTGAAGAGGGAGCTTCCGTGCGCGCGCGGCAAAACGCCCACCTCGGCGACGATGGGGCGAACGGTCCGCGTGTCGCGCCCGTCGATGCGGAGGCCGGTCTTGAGGATGTTGCCGCGCACGATCTCCTTCTCGAGCGGCTTCAGAAGCGAGGCGACGAGCTCCGCATCGAAGCCTTCCTCGATCATCTTGGCGAGCGCATCGGTCTTCGCCTTGGCCACGCACTCGACCCGCGTCTGCTTGACGGTCTCGCGGTAGGCCGCGCGCAGCGGCTCCTCGGCGAGCTCGGCCAAGCGCGCGCCGGCGCGCTCGCTTTCCGTGTGCGCGCTCGGCAGCGCCCAGGGATCCTTGGCGCAGGCCTCGGCGAGGTCGATGATCGCTTGGATCACCGGCTGGAAGCCCTGATGGCCGAACATGACGGCCTGGAGCATGGTCTCCTCCGGCAACTCCTTGGCCTCGCTTTCGACCATGAGCACGCCGTCCGCGGTACCGGCGACCACGAGGTCGAGCTCGGAGGTGGCCAGCTCGTCCATCTGCGGATTGAGCACGAACTCGCCGTTGATGCGGCCGACGCGGGCGGCAGCGATCGGGCCCATGAAGGGAATGCCCGAGATGGTGAGTGCCGCGGAAGCCGCGACCATGGCCACTATGTCCGGATCGTTCTCCAGATCGTGGCTCAAGGTGGTACAGATGATCTGGGTCTCGTTGGTGAAGCCGGCGGCGAAAAGCGGCCGGATCGGCCGGTCGATGAGACGCGAGGTGAGCACCTCCTTCTCGGTCGGACGTCCTTCGCGCTTGAAGAAGCCGCCGGGAATCTTACCGGCTGCGAAGGTCTTCTCCTGGTAATTCACGGTCAAGGGAAAGAAGTCGACGCCGGGCTTGACGGTCTTCTGCGCAACGGCGGTCGCGAGCACGGTGGTCTCGCCATAGGTCGCGACCACGGCCCCATCGGCCTGGCGTGCGACCTTGCCGGTCTCGAGCACCAGCTTACGCCCGCCCCAGACGAGCTCTTTGCGATAAATCTTGAACATTTTGTCCTATCCTTCTGCTATCCGGTCGCTGCCGGATCGCTGTAAAACGACGCTGCTCCCGTCCTCCGGAAACCGGACCGGGACGCGAGCAGGCCGGACCCGCTCCATGCGCACATGGGAGAGGGGGTGGCGCCTTCTCGTGGGGATTGCCCGCGGCATGGCGCGCGTCTCGTGTCAGCGGCGCAGGCCGAGACGCTTGATCAGCTGCTCGTAGCGCTCCAGGTCCTTGACCCGCAAGTAATCGAGCAGCCGCCGGCGTAGGCCGACCATCATGAGAAGGCCCCGCCGGGAGTGGAAGTCCTTCTTGTGGAGATTGAGGTGGTCGGTCAGGTTCTTGATCCTCTCGCTGAGGATCGCGACTTGAACCTCGGGCGAGCCTGTGTCTGTCTCGCCCTGCGCGAACTCGCCGATGAGCTCGCGCTTGCGCTCCGCGCTAATCGACATCGCTTTCTCCTGAAAGCTAAGGGTTACACATGAAGCACCCGCACCGGACGGAGCTGGAGGACGGGTGTCGAGCTGACCCGGACGAGCGCCACCGGCTTGCCGCCGGAAATCGCGCAGACCACGTCGCCGTCCGCCATGCCGTCGATCTTCGCTCTATCGGCGGTGCGGAGCACCTGAACGGGGCGACCGCTCCGCAAGAGCTTCGCCTCGATTTCGGTCAGGGCCAGCGCCGGGATGTCGGCCAGCGCGGTCTCGACCGGCAACAGGTGCTCGAGTGCGGCGGGACTATGCCCCAGCGCCTCGATTTTATCCAGGGAAATCGCCTCGGCTTCGCTAAAGCGCCCGACCGAGAGCCGCCGCAGGGCCGCGATATGCCCGTAAGTACCGAGGGCTGCGGCCAAATCGCGCACGAGCCCGCGCATATAGGCGCCCTTGCCCGAGAGCACCTCGAAGACCGCGTGGTCGGCGTCGGGCACGGCAGCGAGCTCGAAGCGCTCGATGCGGACGCGCCGGGCCGCGAGCTCCGGTGCCTCGCCCGCGCGCGCGAGATCGTAGGCGCGCCGACCCTCGACCTTGACCGCGGAGTAGGCCGGCGGAACCTGCTCGAGCTCGCCTGCAAAGCGCGGCAATGCCGCCGCGATCTCGGCCCGGCTCGGCCGCTTGTCCGAGCGCGCGACAACCTCGCCTTCGGCGTCGTCGGTCGTGCGCTGCTCTCCCCAGCGGACCGTGAAGCGGTAGCTCTTGCTGCCCTCCATCGCATAGGCGACGGTCTTGGTGGCCTCGCCGAGCGCGATCGGGAGCACGCCCGTCGCCAGCGGATCGAGCGTGCCTGCATGGCCCGCCTTGGCGGCACCCAGCGCCCGCTTCACCCGGCTGACCGCCGCGGCGGAGGTGATGCCGGCGGGCTTGTCGATGACGAGCCATCCGTCGATCCGCGCGCCCTTTCGCCTACGTGCCATGGCCGCGCTCCTCGCCCGGGCCGCGCGGCGCGTCGCTCTCCGTCTCGCCCGCCTCGACGCCGAGGTCGCGGACCACGGCCGGGCTCAAGAAGATACGGTCGAGCTCGGCCGCGCGCTCGAAGGCCGTATCGGCCTCGAAGCGGAGCTCGGGCGCATAGCGAAGCCTGACCTCGTGGGCGAGCTGTCCGCGCACATAGGCGGCGGCACGGTTGAGTGCGCGGACGACCGCCGCCGTGTCGCCGCCGCCGAAGCGCAAGACTTGCGCCGTCGCATGGCGCAGATCGGGGCTCATGCGCACCACGGTCACGGTGATGGAGACGCCCGCGAGATCGGGATCCCGGAAATGGCCGCGCTCGATGATGCGGGCAAGGGCGTGACGAATTTCCTCGCCGACGCGCCGCTGGCGCTGGCCCTCGGGCTTGAGACGTTGTCTTGTCATGTCACGTCTACGGGTTCAGCACGATCTTCCGGAAAGCGGGTGCGGCAGAAGCTCGCGCACGACGGAGAGCGCCGAGGAGCCGATCACAGCTCCCGTGCCACCTCCTCGACCTCGTAGCACTCGATGACGTCGCCCTGCTGCACGTCCTGGAAATTCTCGAAGGACATGCCGCACTCATAGCCTTCCTTGACCTCGCGCACCTCCTCCTTGAAGCGCCGCAGGCTGCCGAGCTTGCCGTCGTGGACGACGACATGGTCGCGCAGGAGGCGCGCCCGCGCGCTGCGCCGCACCAGCCCGTCGGTCACCATGCAACCGGCGACCTTGCCGACCTTGCTGATGGCGAAGACCTCGCGGACCTCGGCATGGCCCAGGAGCTTCTCCTCGACCCTCGGCGCCAAGAGGCCGGAGAGCATCTTCTTCACGTCGTCGACGACGTCGTAGATGATGGAGTAGTAACGAATCTCGAGCCCGTCGCGCCGGGCGAGCTCGCGCGCCTGAGGGTTGGCGCGCACGTTGAAGCCGACGATGAGCGCCTGGGTCGCGGCGGCGAGCGCTATGTCGGATTCGTTTATGCCGCCGACGCCGGCATGCAGCACGCGCACGGAGACCTCGTCCGTAGCCAGGCGCTGGATCGCGTTCACGATCGCCTCGGCCGAGCCCTGCACGTCCGCCTTGACCACGATGGGCAGCTCCTTGGCCTCGCCCGCCGCGATCTTGGAGAACATCTGCTCCACGGTGCCGCGCGCGCCTCGCGACACGCGAACGTCGCGGAGCTTGCGCTGGCGGAACTCCGTGACCTCGCGCGCGCGCGATTCGGTCTCGACCACGCTGAAGGCATCGCCCGCGAGCGGCGTGCCGTTAAGCCCGAGCACCTCGACGGGTGACGCCGGGCCGGCGCTCTCGATCGGCAGCCCGCGATCATCGAGCAAAGCGCGCACGTGTCCCCACTCGCCGCCGGCGATGAAGATGTCGCCGACCTTGAGCGTGCCGCGCTGGACGAGCACCGTCGCGACCGGGCCGCGGCCGCGCTCGAGCTTCGCCTCGATCACGGTTCCCTGCGCCAAGCGCGCCGGATTGACCTTGAGGTCCAATATCTCCGCCTGGAGCAGGATGGCCTCCTCGAGCTTTTCGAGATTCGTGCGCTTGGTCGCCGAGACCTCGATGGCGAGCACGTCGCCGCCGAACTGCTCGAGCACGACGCCATATTGCAGGAGATCGTTGCGCACGCGATCCGGATTGGCATCGGGCTTGTCGATCTTGTTGATCGCGACCACGATGGGAACGTTCGCAGCCTTGGCGTGGTTGATCGCCTCGACCGTCTGCGGTTGCACGCCGTCGTCCGCCGCCACGACGAGCACGACGATATCCGTCACCTTGGCGCCGCGTGCGCGCATGGCGGTGAAGGCCTCGTGGCCCGGCGTGTCGAGAAAGGTGATGCGCTCGCCGGTGCTGAGCACGACCTGGTAGGCGCCGATGTGCTGGGTAATGCCGCCCGCCTCATGCGCGGCGACGTCGGTCGCGCGCAAGGCATCCAAGAGCGAGGTCTTGCCGTGGTCGACGTGTCCCATCACGGTGACGACAGGGGCGCGCGGCACCAGGTTCTCGGGTGCATCCTCGACACCCTCGAGGCCGATCTCGACGTCCGCCTCGGAGACGCGCTTCACCTTGTGGCCGAACTCGGCGACCACGAGCTCGGCGGTGTCGGCATCGATCGCCTGATTGATCGTCGCCATCACGCCAAGCTTCATGAGCGTCTTGATCACGTCGGCGCCGCGCTCGGCCATGCGGTTCGCGAGATCCTGCACGGTGATCGCCTCGGGCACCACCACCTCGCGCACGATCTTCTGGCCCGCTTCCATGAGGGCCTGGCGCGCGCGCTGCTTTTCGCGCTCGCGCGCGCGACGCACCGAAGCGAGCGAGCGCACGCGCTCCTCCTCGCTGTCGGTGAGCGCCTGCGTGATGGTGAGCTTGCCGGTGCGCCGGCGCGGCTCGAGACGCTTCGGCGCCAAGGCGGGGCGCGCCTTGCCGGCCGCGCGCTTGGTCGCCCGCTCGGCCCCTTCCTCCTCCTCGGGCGCCAGAGCGGCGGCCGCCGCTGCAGCCGGGCGCGGCACGGCCTTGAGATGGGGAACCCCCCGCGCCTCGGGCTCGGCGGCCTCGACACCGCGCGCTTGGCGCGGCGCCTCGCGAGCCGCCTCGATCGTCTCGCGCCGCGGCTGGATGAGCGCCGTGAGGGCGGCCTCGTCGGACTTACGGCGCGCCTCCTCCTCGGCCTCGCGGCGTGCCGCCTCCTCGGCCTTGTGGTGAACCTCCTCCTCGGCCCGGCGGCGCGCCTCCTCCTCGATGCGGTGGGATTCCTCGCTCTCGTGGCGCCGGCGCGCTTCAAAGTCGGCCTGAACGGCACTCTTGAGCGCGCGCACCCGCGCGGCGCGCTCCTCCTCGGTGAGCGTGCGCGCGGCGTGACCGGCCTCCTCGGCCGCCGCCTCGGCGTGCGCCGCGGCCAGGTCCGGCACGGGCGCCTTGACCTCGTGGAGCAGGCCGCCGGCGTCCTGGGTGAAGGTGCGCTTGCGCTTGACCTCGACGGTCACCGCCTTCGAGCGGCCATGGGGGAAGCTCTGGCGCACCTGCCCGGTCTCGACCGTCTTGCGCAGCTCGAGGCGGCCGGGACGCGACAGCCCAAGCGGCTTCTTCTGGTCGGTTTCGTGCGGTTCTGTCATATCCGTCCGTTCTTCCCTCATGGCGACTTCGCCTTCTCCGCAGCCGGCAGAATCACCCGGCCCGCAGCGACAAAACCGGCGAGACGCGACGCCTCGGCGATGAGCCGCTTGGCAAGCGCGCCCGGGCCGAGTGCGACATGCACGGCCTGCTCTCGTCCGAGTGCCGCGCCCAGCTCGCGCGCGGTGAACAGCTCGACGAGCGGCAGGCGGCCCTCGCTTCCCAGAAGCTTGGCGCGCCCGCCCTCCGATCCGTCGGTCGCCTCAATCAGCAACGCCGCCCGTCCCTCCTCCAGCCACGCGCGTACCTGCTCGAAGCCGGCGGCAAGCTGCCCCGCGCGACGCGCTAACCCGATGATATCGAGGCAGCGCCGTCGCAAGAGAGCTTCGATGCGGTCGGCCATTCCCGGGGAAACCCTGACCGCCGTCCGCGCCGCCTTGGCGAAGCTGCCTTTGGCACAGGCTGTTTCTACTACATCCCGCCGCGCCTGCAACCATAATCCCCGCCCCGGCAGGCCTCCCTCGAGGTCGGGCAAGAGCGCTCCTTGCGGGTCTACCACAAAGCGGATGAGCCGTTCCTTGGGCAGGACCGCACGGCTCACGATACAGCGGCGGAGCGGGGCCCGAGGCTCCTCTCCGTCGTCCTCGCGCGCCGGCTCGGGGGGCTCGGCACCCGCGTCCGTCCGCATGGCGCCGACCGTCCTCAGCTCCCCTTCGGCTGCGGCTCGGCAGCCTCGGCCGTCGGCGCCTCGTCGGCGAACCAATGCTGGCGCGCGGCCATGATGATGGCGTTCGCCGTCTCCGCATCGAGCTGGAAGCTGCGCAAGATGCCGTCCTCGGGGTTGATGAGCTCGTCGCTCGAGAGATCGGCGAGATCGTCGAGCGTCTTGACGCCCGCCTCGCCGAGCGTCACCTGCATGGCCGGCGTCAGTCCCGGGATCGCGCTGAGGGTATCCTCGACCCCGAGCTCGCGGCGCCGGTCCTCGAACTTGCGATCCTGCTCTTCGAGATAGACGCGCGCGCGCGCGCTCAGCTCGCGCGCCAGGCTCTCGTCGAAGCCCTCGATGCCCGTCAGGTCCTCGAGCGGCACGAAGGCCACATCCTCGATGGTCGAGAAGCCCTCGGTCACCAAGAGGTGCGCGAGCACGTCGTCCACGTCGAGCGCATCGATGAAGAGCTGGGAGCGCGTGCGGAACTCCTCCTGACGGCGCTGGGACTCCTCGTCCTCGGTCAGGATGTCGATGTCCCAGCCGGTGAGCTGGGAGGCGAGACGCACGTTCTGCCCGCGCCGGCCGATCGCGAGGGAGAGCTGCTCGCCGGGCACGATCACCTCGATGCGCCGCGTATCCTCGTCGAGCACGACCTTCGCGACCTCGGCGGGGGCGAGTGCGTTGACGACGAAGGTCGCGGGCTCGGGGGACCAGGGACTGATGTCGATCTTCTCGCCCTGCAGCTCGCTCACCACGGCCTGCACGCGGCTCCCCCGCATGCCCACGCAGGCGCCGACGGGATCGATGCTCGAATCCTTGGAGATCACCGCGATCTTGGCGCGGCTGCCCGGATCGCGCGCGACCGCCTTGATCTCGATGATGCCGTCGTAGATCTCCGGCACCTCCTGCGCGAAAAGGCGCTGCATGAACTCGGGCCGCGTGCGGGAGAGAAAGATCTGGGGCCCGCGAGGCTCCTCGCGCACCTCGTAGATGTAGGCGCGCACGCGGTCGCCCTGGCGGAAGCTCTCGCGCGGGATCATCTCCTCGCGCCTGAGGATCGCCTCGGCGCGGCCGAGGTCGACGATGACGTTGCCGAACTCGACGCGCTTGACCAGGCCGTTGACGATCTCGCCCGTGCGGTCCTTGTACTCCCGGTACTGGCGCTGGCGCTCCGCCTCGCGCACGCGCTGGACGATCACCTGCTTCGCCGTCTGGGCCGCGATGCGTCCGAAGTCGATGGGCGGCAGCGGATCGGTGATGAAGTCGCCGACCTTGAGCTTCGGATCGATGCGCTCAGCCTCAGCGAGCGAAATCTGGGTGATCTCGTTCTCGACCGGGTCCGCTACCTCGCGGTAGCGCACAAGCTTGATCTCGCCGGTCTTGCGGTCGATCGCGGCGCGGATGTCGTGCTCGAGCCCGTACTTCGAGCGGCCGGCCTTCTGGATCGCCTGCTCCATCGCCTCGAGCACCTCGTCGCGGTCGATGCCCTTCTCCCGTGCCACCGCATCGGCCACCTGGAGGAGCTCGATGCGCGGCGAGCTAGCGCTCATCTGGACTGTGGTCATTCCTCTACCTTCGTCGTTCGTTGGCGGCACGCTCTTGTGCTTGCGTGGCCGCGAGGAGCTCATCCGTCAAAACCAGCCGAGCCGTGAGGATCGCGTCGAGCGGTAGGCTGACGCTTCCCTCGGGCAAGGCGATCCTTACCATCCCTTCCGCGATCCCGAGCAGCCTGCCCCGGAAGCGACGGCGGCCATCGAAGGGCACCGCGGTCTCGGCCCTGACCTCGAAGCCTGCGAAGCGCTCGAAATCCTTCGCGCGCACGAGCGGACGGTCGATCCCGGGCGAGCTGACCTCGAGGGTGTAGGAGCCTTGCAGCGGATCCTCCACATCGAGAAGCGTCGACGCCGTCCGGCTGATCGCCGTGCAATCGTCGAGCGTGACCGGCGCGCCACCCGTCCGCTCCGCCATGACCTGGAGCGTGGGGACGCGGCCGCCCGAGAGCTGCACCCGCACGATCTCGTAACCCATGGCCTCGAGCGATGGGGCAAGAAGGCGCTCGATGCGGTGTTGCAGTTCCGATCCTCCCACCGACGACTCCCTCGCCCGCCTTGCGGGCCGCGCCAGCCGGACCTCCTATGCAACCGAGACCGAATAAAATTAAAGAGTGGGCTTGGGACCCACTCTCGTTCCGGTCTGATACCTCATCAGTCCTTCCGGGACCACGTCTTGTCCGGGAAATATAGCGATAGAGCCGCGCGCCGCAAGGCCTTTTTGACTTTTCCGCGAGCCCTCGCCAGGCCCCGGCAGCCCGGAAATCAAGCCCCTCTGGCCCCGTGCGGCCGACGCCGGTAGAGCAGGTAGGAGGGCCGCCGTCCGGCTTTCAGCGCTTTTTCCTCGTAGCGCGTGGGCGGCCAGCCCGCCGGCCGCTCGAGAAAGCCCTCGCCCCCGCCTTCGGGCCCGGCGAAGCCGCCGTGCGCGGCGAGCTCCTCGCGCATGCTCGCGGCATAATCCCTGTCGTCGGTCGCCAAACGCAGCTCGGCCCCTTCGGCCATCGCCCGCGCCAGGAGATCGAGGGTCTCTTTTTGGATGAGGCGGCGTCGACGGTGCCGCGTCTTGGGCCAGGGATCGGGAAAGAGGACGAAGACGCAGGCAAGCGAGCCTCGGCTGAGCGTCTCGAGAAGCGGGCGCGCGTCATCGGGGAAGATGCGCAGATTGGCGAGCTTCTCGCGCTCGATTTCCGCGAGCAGCTTGACGATGCCATTGAGGTAGGGCTCGCAGCCGATGAAGCCCAGCGCCGGTTGCGCCTTGGCTTGCGCCGCCAAATGCTCGCCCCCGCCGAAGCCGATCTCGAGCCACACCGCCTCGGTCGAGGGGGTGAACAGCCGCCTGGGGTCGAGTTGCTCCCCGGGAGGGGCAGGCTCGATGCGCACGCGCGGCAAGGTGGTTTGCAGCAGGGCCTCTTGCCGCGGACGCAGCTTCTTGCCTTTGCGGCGGCCATAGAGGCGCGGGGAGAGGTCCGCGCGCATTGGCTGGCTTGGGGAAGGCTCAGGCGCCGTTTAAGCCGAAGAAACGCCGGAGCTCGGGCGCGAGATCGGTCTTTTCCCAGGAGAAGCCGCCGTCCGGCTCGGGCGGCCGCCCGAAGTGGCCATAGGCGGAGGTGCGCGCGTAGATCGGCTTGTTGAGCTTGAGATGCTCGCGAATGCCGCGCGGGGAGAGATTGACCATGTCGCAGAGCGCGTTGACGAGCTGCTCCTCGTCCACGCGCCCGGTCGAGTTGGTGTTGACATAGACCGAAAGCGGCTTGGCGACGCCGATCGCGTAGGAGAGCTGGATCGTGCACTCGTCGGCCAGGCCGGCGGCGACGACGTTCTTGGCGAGATAGCGCGCGGCATAGGCGGCCGAGCGGTCGACCTTGGACGGATCCTTGCCGGAGAAGGCGCCCCCGCCGTGGGGCGCCTTGCCGCCGTAGGTGTCGACGATGATCTTGCGCCCGGTTAGGCCGGCATCGCCGTCCGGGCCGCCGATCACGAAACGTCCGGTGGGGTTCACGTAGAAGTCGGCTTCGGGGCACATCCAGCCCTCGGGAAGCACATTGATCACGTGCGGGCGGACGATCTCGCGCACCTGGTCCTGATCGACCTCGGGCGCATGCTGGGTGGAGACCACGATCGAGCTCGCACCTACCGGCTTGCCGTCCATGTAGCGCAGCGTCACCTGGCTCTTGGCGTCGGGTCCAAGAGCCGGCTCGGCACCCGAGTGGCGCGCCTCCTTGAGCGAGAGCAGGATGGCGTGCGCGTAATAGATGGGAGCCGGCATGAGCGCATCCGTCTCGCGGCAGGCATAGCCGAACATGATGCCCTGGTCGCCCGCACCCTCGTCCTTATTGTCCTTGGCATCGACCCCTTGCGCGATGTCGGAGGACTGGGCGTGGACGTGGACCTGCACTTGCGCCTTCTGCCAATGGAAACCTTCCTGTTCGTAGCCGATCTCCTTGATGCAGCGGCGCGCGACCTCCTCGAGCGATTGCTTGGTGATGCTCGCGGGCCCCCGCACCTCGCCCGCCATCACGACGAGGTTGGTGGTGACGAGCGTCTCGCAGGCCACCCGCGAAAAAGGGTCCGCGGTGAGGTAGGTGTCGACGACGGCGTCCGAGATACGGTCGCAAACCTTGTCCGGATGACCCTCGGAAACGGACTCGCTGGTGAACAGATAATCGCGCAGGGCCACGCTCACCCCCCTTGACGTGCGATGTCGAGGAATCGGCCGCTCCCTCGGGTGCGCATGCGCGTTCCCGCCGCGGCCTGAAGCGCGGTTTTGTCGCAGCCTTTGAAGGGCCATGTCAAGCACAACCGCGCGCGCAGGCGGCGGAAATTGCCACGTCCCTTGGCCTGAGCCGGCCAGACGACAAGGCCGCCGGCCGCGCTCCGGGGCTCCGGGCTTGGCGCGCACGCGAGGCACCCCGCGCTCAGACCGACATGAGGTCCACGCGAGCGCGCCCGGCCGTCCCGCCGGTGTTAAGGCGGCGAGACCTCTCCGGGAGCGGGATTACGCCGCGTCGCCCGCGCGGGCCAGCGCCTTGGTCAGCTCGAACACCTTCTTCCGCACCCCCGGATCGGTGATCCTGTAGTAGGCACGGACGAGCTCGAGCGTCTCTCGCTTCGCCATCGGGTCGAGCGCGAGCTGTTCGCCGTCCTCCGCCGCATGCGTCCGGCTCGCGCGCAGCGCCGCCTCGCTAGGCATGTCGTCGAAGAAGAACGATACGGGGACATCGAGCACGCGACTCAGCTCGAACAGCCGGCTGGCGCCTATGCGGTTGGCGCCGCGCTCGTATTTCTGGACTTGCTGAAAGGTGAGACCGATGGCTTCGCCAAGTTTCTCTTGGCTCATGCCGAGCATGGTGCGACGGAGCCGGACCCGGCTGCCGACGTGGACGTCAACCGGATTGGGTTTACCGGTCTTGATACGGGTCGCGCGTAAGCGTGGAGCCATGATGGACCATCTTGAGTTGTTTGCGGAAACAGTATTTGGCGGCAAAAACTTACTTATAATCCCGTGGGGGGTCAAACGGTAAATCATCTAGAATTTTATGCAATCGTGATTCGGGTGGAGAGCCCGGACGTTAGCGCGAAAATCGCCAGGCCAGGAGAAGGGAGAGCGCGAGGAGCCCTGCGAGCCCAAGGGAGCCGAATCGCGCCATTGCGGTGGCGTTGGGGAGTGCGGCAGGGAGCGGCGCATCGACCACACCCCTTTCGCCGAGCCCGAGTCGGGCGATCACGCGGCCATAGGGATCGATCACGCCCGAAATGCCGGTATTCGCCGCGCGCACGAGCGGGAGGCCCTCCTCGACCGTGCGCACGCGCGCGCTCTCGAAGTGCTGATAGGGGCCGGAGCTCTCGCCGAACCAAGCGTCGTTGGTGACGTTGAGGAGCCAGCCCGGCCGTCGGGCGGGATCAGCCACGTCTCCGGGGAAGATCGCCTCATAGCAAATGAGCGGGCTCACCGGCGGCAGATGCGGCAGATCAAGCGTGCGCGGGCCGGGGCCGGGGGAGAAGTCGCCGCGGCCCGGCGTGAGCTTGGCGAGGGGCAGGATGCCGCGCAGAGGGACGTACTCGCCGAAGGGCACGAGATGGAATTTGTCGTAGCTGGCGACGACGTGCCCCGAGCCGTCGAGCACCTCGAGGCTGTTGTAATCATCGTATGAGCCGCCCAAGGGAGTGCCGCCGGTCCCGGCCGGCGCGCGGCGCAGCGTGCCGGTCAAAAGCAGGCCATCCTTGGGCACGATGCGCGCAAGCGCCTCTCTGAGGTCACCCTCTTCCGCGAGGTAGAACGGGATCGCCGCTTCGGGCCAGACGAGATCGCTGAGCTGCGCGTAGCCGGGCCCGAGCGAGAGGCGCATCATCTCGACGAGATTCTCGCGCACCCGCGCCGGATCCCACTTGTCGCTCTGCGCGATGTCCGGCTGGACCAAGCGCAGCTTCACGTTCGGCACCATGACGGCGGGCGCATCGGCGAGACGCAGCGCACCGCCCAGCCAAAGTGCTGCCGCAAGCAGGACCGCGGCGGCGATCGGCAGGAGCGGGCGGCGCACGGCATGGACGCCCGCGGCCGCCGCGGGGAGGGCAGCGATCACCACGGTCAGAAGGCTCAAGCCGTAGATGCCGACGACGGAAGCCAGTTGGATGGGCGCATCGGCAAGCGTCCAGGTGTAACCGATGAGGTTCCACGGGAAGCCGGTCAGGAGGTGGCCGCGGAGCCAATCGAAGGCCGTCCATGCCGCGGCGAAAGCGAATACGCGCCCCACCCCCTTGGCGCGCGAAAGCTGCAACAGCAGGAGTGCCGCCGCCGAATAGAGGGCAAAGCCGGCCGAAAGGCCGCCTGTCGCGAAGGGGATCATCCAGCCGAAGCGCGCGATGTCGACCGTCATCGAGATGCCGATCCAATAGAGGCCGGAGAGGAAGAAGCCGAAGCCGAACCACCAGCCGAGCGCCAGGGATTGCAGGCGCGTCTTGCTGCCGTCGTGAAGCCAGAGCAGACCGCTGAAGGCCGGCACGATCAGCGGCGTGGCATAGACGGGCGGCAGCGAGAGCGTGGCGAGCACGCCGAGGAGTGCTGCAAGCGCGTAGCGGCGCCATCCCGCGAGCGCGGCCAGCCGGTCTGCGATGATCGCGAAAGCGCCGAAGCTCTTTGGCGCCGGATCGACGCGCGCCGCGGTCACGCAGCACTCGCCGGCGGCGGCGGCAGGTTGCGCACGCGCAAGCGCCTGATGCGCCGCGGGTCGGCGTCGATCACCTCGAACTCGAGGCCCGAGGGATGCGCCACCACCTCGCCGCGCGCAGGAATGCGGCCGGCAAGCGCGAAGACGAGTCCGCCGAGCGTGTCGATGTCCTCGCGCTCCTCCTCGCGCAGCACGCGGCCGACCTTGGCCTCGAACTCCTCGACCGGCACCCGCGCATCGGCGATGAGCACTCCGCCCGCGCCCTCGACGATGCTCGGGCGCAGCTCCCCATCGTGCTCGTCCTCGATCTCGCCCACGATCTCCTCGACGACATCCTCGATGGTGACGAGGCCGTCGATGCCGCCGAACTCGTCGACGACGAGGGCGAGATGCCGGCGCGTGGCGCGCATCTTGAGCAGGAGGTCGAGCGCGCGCATCGAAGGCGCGATGAAGAGCACGGGGCGCATGATCTTCTCGATGTGGAACTCGGCCGGCCGGCCCCACCAGGCGAGCACATCCTTGATGTGCACCATGCCGATCACGTCGTCGAGCGACTCGCGATAGACGGGGATGCGCGAGTGCGCCTCCTTGCTCATCACCCGCAGGAGCTCGTCGAGCGAGTCGGTGTGCTCGACCGCCACGATGTCCGCGCGGGGCACCATGACATCCTCCGCCGTGAGCTCGTGGAGCTCCAGGATGTTGGCCAGAAGCGCCCGTTCCTGCGGATCGATCTCGGCGGCGGCGGCGTCGGTCTCATCGATGAGCTCGCCGAGCGCCTCGCGCAAGGACCCTTCGCCGTTGCGCGTCCCGCGCAGTCCCTTGAGCCAGTTGCGCAGAATCCCGATGAGCGACGCGCTGCCGCCGCCGCCGCGACCGGGTGCCGAGGACGGGTCAGCCATGGAGCGCCACCCCGCCGCGGCTTGGCCGCGACGCGCGGCCGCCGGGCCGGGGTGCCCCGTAAGGGTCGGCGATGCCGAGCCCGGCAAGGACGGCGGCTTCGAGCCGCTCCATGCGCCCGGCGTCTCTTGCGAGCGCGTGGTCGTAGCCCAAGAGATGGAGCGTGCCGTGCACGACGAGGTGGGCAAGATGATCGGCGAGCGGCTTGCCGAGAGCCGCCGCCTCGCGGCGGCTCGTCTCGAAGGCGACGACGACGTCGCCGAGAAGTGCCGGCCTCCCCGGCTTCCTTGCGCGCGCAGCGCGCGCACGTTCCGCATCCGTGAGTGCCGCGAAGGAAAGTACGTTGGTCGGCGCGTCCTTCCGCCGATAGAGGCGGTTGAGCCCGCGGACGAGGGCGTCGTCGCCGAGCACAAGGCTGAGCTCGGCAGCACTCGGCACTTGAGCCCCCTCGCGTCTTGCCGCGGCGAGTGCCGCCGCGGCGGCCGCACGCGCAAGCCGGGGCGCGTCCGCGAGCGCCCGGCGCCAACGCGCGCACGCGACGGAAACCTCGATCTCGATGCGCGTCGTCATGATCAGCCGGCGCCACCCCTCTTCCTCGTCGGCCGCGCGGTCTCCAAAAGACGCCGATCCTTGGCGTCATAGGCGCGCACCACGCGGGTGACGAGGGGATGGCGCACCACGTCCTTGTCGGTGAAACGGATGAGGGTGATGCCGGCGACACCCTGCAGCACGTCGATCGCATCCGCGAGGCCCGAGCGCGCGCCGAGCGGCAGATCGATCTGCGTCAGGTCGCCCGTGACGGCCATGCGCGAATTCTCGCCAAGGCGGGTCAGGAACATCTTCATCTGGACAGGGGTGGTGTTCTGCGCCTCGTCCAGAATGACGAAGGCGTTCGAGAGCGTGCGGCCGCGCATGAAGGCAAGGGGCGCGATCTCGATCTCGCCGTTGCCCAGGCGCTTCATGACCTGGTCCGCCGGCAGCATGTCGTAGAGCGCGTCGTAAAGCGGACGGAGATAGGGGTCGACCTTCTCGCGGATGTCGCCGGGGAGAAAGCCGAGCCGCTCGCCCGCCTCGAGCGCCGGCCGCGAGAGGATGATGCGGTCGACCCGCCCGCTCGTGAGCATGGCAACCGCGGTGGCCGCCGCAAGATAGGTCTTCCCCGTACCGGCCGGGCCGAGGCCGAAGACGAGCACGTACTCCTGGAGTGCCTTGATATAGTCGCGCTGGGTGGGCGAGCGCGGCGTGATCACGCGCCGGCGCGTGACGACCTCGAGCTCGGCTTGGCCCTCGCCGCCTTGCGCCGCCAGCCTCAGCGCGGCGTCGACTTCGTGCATGTCGACGTCCTTGCCCTTCTTGAGCCGACCGTAGAGTGCCGTGACGGCGTCGCGCGCGGTCGCCGCCTCCGCGGCCGGACCATAGATCGCCAACTCGTTGCCGCGTTGGGAAAGCTCGACGCCGAGCTGTTGCTCGATGCGCGCGAGATGCTGGTCATGCTCTCCGTAGAGCCGCGCCAGCAGCCGGTTGTCCTCGAACTGCAGGCGGATCGGGTTGCCCTCGCCCTCTCTCGTGCGCGTGCTCACGCGGGAATCCTTGCCTCCTTGATTGGCGGCGCCAGCTGCCGCGGCGCGTTGGGACGAGCGTCTGCGAGCCGCCCCGCGACGCTCACCGCGCGGGCATGGGTGATCTCGACCTCGACGACCCTGCCGAGGAGCTCATCGCCTGCCGCCACGTTGACGACCTGCATATGGGGGCTGCGTCCGGCGAGCTGACCGGGCCGACGGCCGCGGCGCTCGAGCAGCACCTCGACCCTCTCCCCTATGCTCCGCTCGTTGAAGGCGCGCTGCTGCCTGGCGAGCAAGGCCTGAAGGTGCCTGAGCCGCTCGACCTTCACCTGGTCGGGGAGCTGATCCTCCATCAGGGCTGCGGGCGTGCCTGGGCGCGCGCTGTATTTGAAGGAATAGGCCTGGGCAAAGCCGATCTCGCGCACGAGATCGAGCGTCGCGGCGAAATCCACCTCGCTCTCGCCCGGGTATCCGACGATGAAGTCGGAGGAAAATGCGATCTCCGGCCTCACCCGCCTCAAGCGCTCGACGATGCGGCGGTAGTCGTCCGCGCGGTGGCGGCGGTTCATCGCCTCGAGCACGCGGTCCGACCCCGATTGCACGGGAAGATGCAGAAACGGCATCAGCTTCCCCATGTCGCGATGAGCCTCGATGAGCTCGTCGTCCATCTGGCACGGGTGCGAGGTGGTGTAGCGGATGCGCAGAAGCTCCTCGATCTCCGAAAGATGGGCGATGAGCCGCCCCAATCCCCAGCTCCCGGCACCCTCGGGCGCCCGGCCATGGTAAGCGTTGACGTTCTGGCCGAGAAGCGTGATCTCCGAGGCGCCCGCCGCCACCAGGCGGCGCGCTTCGGCCGCGACCTCGGCCACGGGACGGGAATATTCCGCCCCGCGCGTATAGGGCACCACGCAAAAGGTGCAGAAGCGGTCGCAGCCCTCTTGGATGGTGAGGAAGGCGGCCGGGCCCCCGGGAATGAGCGCCTCGGGCAGCTCATCGAACTTGCGCTCGACCTCGAAAGCGGTCTCCAGCACGAAGCACCCCCGTGCCGCGCGTGCGATCATCTCGGGCAGGCGATGGTAGGCTTGCGGGCCGAAGACCAGATCGACCGCCGGCTGGCGGCGCATGAGCTCGGCCCCCTCGGCCTGGGCCACGCAGCCCGCCACGGCAAGCGTCATGCCGCGGCCGGCGGCTTGGCGCGCCCCTTTGAGCCGACTGAGGCGGCCGAGCTCGGAATAGACTTTCTCGGCCGCCTTTTCACGGATATGGCAGGTATTGAGGATGACGAGGTCCGCCTCCTCGGCGGCAGCGACGGCCGCGAAGCCGAGCGGCGCCAGAAGCTCCGCCATACGGGCGGAATCGTATGCGTTCATCTGGCAGCCGTAGGTCTTGATGAAGAGCTTCTGTGCCACGCGCGTCGTCCTATGGGCTGATCGCGGCTCGAGCGCCGCGCGCGCGGCGCGGGGGCCGGACAGTATCAGCTCGCGCACCCGCGTCAAGGGCGGCTTCCCTCACTCTGCGGCCTCAAGCGCTGCATTCTCGCCCCCTACTTCGCCCGCCCGGCCGGAGAGCGCGCGCGCGATGCCCGCGGCGACCCGGCGGAAACAATAGTCGGCCAGCGCCTTGCGCGAGACGAAGGCCTCGTGCGGCGCGGGCGGATGGAACTCGACCACGACCGTGAGGTTGCCGAGTGCCGCCACCCGCCAAATATGGGGCGCCATGTCCATGTCGCCATACCACGCGTAGAAAGGACGCAGGAAACGCCCGAGCGGCGTGCCGTCGAGGGCCACATAGGCGACCGATACAGGCTGCACCGTCAAGGGCCTGCCGTCGATCTCCTCTTGCGCGACCGCGAAGAGCGCGCTCTTGAACGGCAGCACGCGATTGCCGTCGTTGCTCGTACCTTCCGGGAAGAGCATGAGTATGTCGCCCGCGGCGAGACGCTGGGTGATCTCGTCGCGCTGGCTGGCCGCTTGACGCCGCTCGCGAACCACGAAGATGGTGCGCTGGAGCTTGGCGAGAAGCCCGAAGAAGGGCCAGTTCGCCACCTCGCGCTTGGCGATGAAGGAGCCTTCGATAAGGGAGCCAAGCACCATGATGTCGAGATAGGAGGTGTGATTGCACGCGAACAGCGCCGGACGCGAGCGCGCCATCCTGCCGCGCACCTCAAGCGTGATGCCGAAGATGCGGCAGCAGGTGCGGTGATAGAAGAGCGGAATTCGCTCGCGCGCGCGGGCGTGGAGGACGAGCGCCAACGCCTGCGCCGGAATCAGCACCAGGGTCAAGCCGACGTAAAGCAGCAACCGGACAAGCGCGCGGAGCGGCGAGCCCATGAGCTAATCCAAAGCTCCCCCGCTCCTGGCAACCCGCTCCGCCGAGAAGTGCTCGCGATATTTCTCGGTGACCCAGCCGGTCTTGACCAGGATGAGCACATCGGTGGTGTTGAACTGATGGTCGACCACCGCACCATCGCCGACGAAGCCGCCGAGCCGCAGGTAGCCCTTGATCAGCGGCGGCAGCTCGGCGAGCGCGCGGCGCGGATTGATCGTTGCCGGATCGAGCTGGCGCATCTCGACGAAGCGGCTGGCGACCGCGCGGGCGCGCAAGGCGGGGGGGGCCAGGTGATAAT
>DATEQI010000157.1:0-11513 GCA_035272805.1 Alphaproteobacteria bacterium
GTCCTGATGGCACCCGCGGCCTCCGCCTCGCGATAATCCTCGAACTCGCGGGCGACGGCGTGGCAACGGCCGTCAAAGATGTTCCAGGCGATTTTGCCCGGCTGGCTCAGCACCGTGACCGCCTGCTCGGAGTAGCCTTGATGCTCGTTCGAGAAGCGCCGGCCCCAACTGTTGACCTGGATACCGCCTTCCATCATGACCGCCCAGGTGACGAGGATGCCGTGCGGGTGCGCGACCGAGCCGTGTCCCTGGTAGGCCCCCATGTGGTGCTTTGCGGCGCCGAGCGCCTCGCCCCAGCGGACGGCATCGCCTTGATTGCCGGGATGGCCGAAATAGAGAGCCTCTGCCATCTCGGGGATGTAACGGCGCACCATCTCCTTGTTGCCGCCGAAGCCGTTGCAGGCAAGCACGAGGGCGCTACAGCCGATGCGCTCCACGCTGCCGTCCGGCCGCAGAAGTGCCACGCCGCGCACGCGGCGCTGCGGGTCGGCATAGAGCGCGCTCGCCCTCGCACTCGTCACCACCTCGATGCCGGTGCCTCTCGCGGCGGCCAGGAGAGCGCCCATGAGCGCTGCACCGGTCCGTTGCGGATGGGCGTGCATGCGGAGCACGCTGTGGCCGGGATAGAGGAAGCTGTCGAGCAGCACGAACTCGAGGCCATGACGGTCCGCGAGCCATTCGAGCGTCGGAGCGGCACTACGCGCGACCGCCTCGACCACGGCGGGATCGGCCTCGCCTTGGGCCTTTGCCTGGATATCCTTGGCAAGAAGCTCGGGCGTATCCGCAATGCCCTTGGCGCGCTGGAAGCGCGTGCCCGCCGCGGGGATGAGGCCGGCGGAGAGTGCCGTCGAGCCGCTCGGGCTCGCATCGCGCTCGAAGATCACCACCTCCGCACCGGCGTCGCGCGCCGCGAGGGCTGCCACGAGGCCAGCCGCACCCGAGCCCACGACCGCAAGCGGGACCGTCGCCTCGAAGGCGACGCCCTCCGCGCCGCGCACGCTCATCCGCGGCCACTCGAAGACGCCGCGAGCGCCTTCATGAGCTCGTCGCAGCTCGCGAGCGTCGCGAGGGTGCCGAGCGAGACGAGGCTCGCCTCATGCACTGCGGGCGAGAAGGCGGCACAGCCGTCGCTCAGCACCACGCAATGGAAATCGCGCATCTGGGCATCGCGCACCGTGGAGGCGACCCCGCCGTTGGTGACGATGCCGGCGAAGACGAGGGTCTCGATGCCCGCCCTCTTGAGGACGAACTCGAGCCGGCTCTGGTAGAAGGCGGAATAGGCGACCTTCTCGACCGAGAGATCGGCCGGCTTGAGCTCCTCCACGAGCGCGTGTCCGAAGCTGCCGGGCGCGAAGTCGCCCTTGCCGAGGAAGGGCCGCAGGCGCTTGAGATGATCCAGGATGAGGGGCTCACTACCCTTGCCGGGCACGAGCGTGAAGTGCGTCGAGACGATCCAGCCGCCCGCCTTGCGCATGGCCTCTGCCACGGGCTTGAGCCGCCGGGGCAGGGCCGCGATCGCCGGTGCCGAGACGCCGCCGCGCGCATAGGCCCCCTTCGGGTGCAGAAAGTCGTTCTGCAGATCGACGAGCACGAGTGCGGTGCGGGCCGGCACGAACGCGAGCGTCGACATCAGCTTTCCTTCCGCGAGAGCACGAGGTTGCCGAAACGATCGACCTCGGCCTCGAGGTCGGGCTCGACGAAGATGGTGGCGTCGTCCTGCTCGAGGATGGCGGGGCCCGGCAGCCGAGCACCCGCAGGCAGCTCGAGCCGCTCGTAGACCCCCACCTCGTGCCAGCTTCCGTCGACATAGGTCTTGCGCGACCCTCGCCGTGCCGCGGACAAAGACGCATCGCGGGCGGGTGCCAACAGTGCGAGATCGAACTTCGGACGCTGGCCCACGACGGACACGCGCAGATTGAGGAGCCGGATCTCGATGCCGTCGAGCAGGCGGCCATAGGCCTCGCGATAGCGCCGCTCGAAGGCTTCGCGGATGCCGGCAACGCTCGCGTCCGTGTGCCGGCCGTCGAAGTGCCATGGCAGCGGCACTGCGACGGTGTGGGTTTGGCCCACGTAGGACATGTCGAGCTCGAAGAGGCAGTAGAGTTTCTCGAAGCCGACATTAGCGCGCCCGAGCAGCGCCAAGCCGTCCTGCGCATGGCGCGCGATCGCGGCGTCGAGGGTCGGGAGGTCGAGCTCGCCGAGGAGCGCGTTGAAGGTCTGCACGAAATCGTGGCGCATGTCGGCGATGACGCAGCCGAGCGCACTCGTGACCCCGGGGAAGCGCGGCACCACCGCCTTGGCGAGCCCCACCTCCTTGATGAGAGCCCCCGCATGGAGGCCCCCGCCGCCGCCGAAGGGCATGGCGACGAAGTGCTTCGGGTTGTGCCCGCGCTCGACCGAGACGAGGCGGATCGCGCCCGCCATGCGCGCGTTGGCGACGCGGATGACGGCTTCGGCCGCGGCGGTCTCGTCGAGGCCAAGGGGCGTGCCGACCGCGCGCCGGATGGCGTTGCGTGCCGCATCGGCATCGAGACGGCCGATCTTGCCGCCGATCGGCCGCTCGGCATTGATGCGGCCGAGCACGAGGTTCGCATCCGTGACGGTCGGGCGCTCGTTGCCGAATCCGTAGCAGGCGGGGCCGGGATCGGAGCCGGCGGATTCAGGCCCTATCTGCAGGATGCCGCCGCGGTCGACCCAGGCGATCGAGCCGCCGCCGGCGCCGATCGTGGTGATCTCGATCATCGGCGTGCGCACGACGAGCCCGAAGTCGATCGCCGTCTGCGCCGCAAGCGAGCTCTCGCCGCCGGTGACGAGCGAGACGTCGAAGCTCGTTCCGCCCATGTCGCAGGTGATCACGTTCTCGAAGCCCGCGCTCTTGGCGATATGGGCGGCCGCGATGACGCCGGCGGCGGGGCCGGAGAGTGCGGTGCGAATGGGAAGCCGCCGCGCGGTGTCGACGGTCATGACGCCGCCGTTCGACTGCACGATCAATAGCTCTCCGGCGAAGCCGTCGGCTGCGAGCGACGCCTCGAGGCGCTCGAGATAGCGTCCCACGAGCGGTTGCAGATAGGCGTTGAGCGCGGTGGTCGAGGCCCGCTCGTACTCGCGGATCTCCGGCAGGATTTCGCTCGAGGCGACGAGATGCGCGTTGGGCCACAGGGATCTCACGGCCTCGAGTGCCGCGCGCTCGTTCGCGTCGTTGGCATAGGCGTTGATGAAGAAGACGGCGCAGGCCTCCGCACCGAGCTCGAGGAGCCGCGCCGCGGCGGCCTTGACCTCGGCGGGATCGACGGGCGTGCGGATGGTGCCGTCGGCGAGCGTGCGCTCGGCGACCTCGAGGCGCAGCTCGCGGCCGACGATCGGCACGAAACGGCCCCAGAGTCCCCAGGTGCGCGGACGGTCGCGCCGCCGCATCTCGAGCACGTCGCGGAAGCCTTCCGTGGTGATGACGCCGGTCTTGGCTCCCTTGCGCTCGAGGAGCGCGTTGGTGCCGACGGTGGTGCCGTGCACCACGGTCGCCACTTCGCCAAGATGGCCTGGGCACTTCTTGATGCCGTCGATGATGCCGCGGGAGAGGTCGGCCCGCGTCGAGGGCACCTTGGCGACAGCGGTGCGGCCGGAAGCCTCGTCGAGAAAGAACACGTCGGTAAAGGTGCCGCCCACGTCGACGCCGACGATATAGCGGTGCGCGTCGCTCATTCCGCGGCCTTTTTGCGCAGCCGCGCGGTCCCCACCTGATCGACCGCGCCGTCCTCGGCGAGGGCCACGCCATAGTCGCGCGCGGCGGCTGTGCTGCTCACGTAGCCGAGGCGCACGTCGTCCGCGACCGCCTGGGGTGCGCGCTCCTCGGGCGGGCCGTAGCCGCCCCCACCGGGGCTCTCGAGATGCAGGCGCTGGCCGCGCTTGAGGCGGATGCCGACCATCTTGGACGCCATCGGCGGCTCGTGCATGCCGTCGTCCTGCTGGTAGAGGAACTTGTTGAGCGCCGCCGGCCGGCCGCCGAGGACACCTTGCGGGGGGAAGCGTCCCCGCTCGCCGAAAAGGAAGACGTCGGCCGACTCCTCGAGCAGCTCGATCTCGTAGACGGCACCCAAGCCGCCGCGGTGGCGTCCCGGACCGCCGCTGTCGCATCGCAAGGCCCACTGCGTGAACATCACGGGATAGGCCGCCTCCAGGATCTCGAGCGGCGGGATGGTCGCGGTCGAGATCGGCGCGTTGCCGTGGTTGAGCCCGTCGCCCTCGGGATGGCCGCCGTGGCCGCCGCCGAAGAAGGAGAACATGACCCAGCGTTCGCCCCCCTTGCGATGGCCGGCGAGGGAGAGCGCGTTGATCGTGCCGTAGGCGCAAGCGTTCGAGCGCTCGGGGGCCGCCTCGGCGACGGCGCGGAAGATCACGTCGATGACCCGGAGGATCGTCTCGGTATAGCCGCCGACGGGCTTGGGCGACCTGGCCGAGAGGAGGGTCCCCTCCGGGATCACGAACTCGATCGGCTCGAGCACGCCCGCGTTCGCAGGCACATCCTGGAAGACGTGCTTGAGCGCCACGTAGCACGACGCGATCGCGGTCGAGCGCGCGATGTTGACGGGCCCCGCACAGGCCGCCGCCGTGCGCGAGAAGTCGAAGGTCATGCGCTCGCCCTTCTTGCGGATGTCGAGGGCTATGCGTAACGGCGAATCCACGATGCCGTCGTTGTCGAGGAAGTCGTCAGAGCTGTAGACGCCGTCGGGGAGCTCGGCGATGTTGGCGCGCATGAGCCGCGCCGCGCGGAGGGTGAGCTCGGCGAGGGCCTCCTCCACGACCGCGTCGCCGTACTCGTCGAGGAGGGCATCGAGCCGCCTGGTACCGAGCTCGAGCGCGTTGATCTGGCCGTTCAGATCGCCGTAGAGGCTGCCCGGCAGGCGCGAGTTCGCCTTCAGGATCTCGACGATGTCGTGACGCAGCTCGCCCTTGACGAAGAGCTTCACCGGCGGGATCAGCATGCCCTCCTGGAAGCTCTCGGTCGCGACCGGATTATAGTTGCCGGGCACGTTGCCGCCGACGTCGTGCCAGTGCCCGACCGAGGCGAGATAGCAGAAGAGCCGTCCCTGCCGGAAATGAGGCCGCACCAGCTTGAAGTCCGAGAGGTGCGTGCCGCCGTCATAGGGATCGTTGAAGATATAGACGTCGCCATCGGAAGGCTCGCCTTCGCGCGCGGCCTTGTCGATGACCGCCTTGACGGCGAACGACATGACCCCCACGAAGATCGGCAGGCCCGACTTGCCCTGGACGAGGGTTGCTCCCGTCTCGCGGTGATAGAGCCCGTGGGAGGCGTCGTGCGCCTCGGCGATGATCGGATTGAAGGCACTGCGGAAGAGGGTCGCGTCCATCTCGTCCGCGAGCTGCTCGAGCCGGCCCTGGAGCACGGCAAGCGTCACGGGATCGATCATGGCCGGGCTCCCCGAAGCGCCCGATCTTGCGCGCACAATCTACCCCCCACCCATCGGCCGCTCCTCAACGGGCGGCCGATCCCCCTCAAGGGGGGAGGGAGTTCATTGGCAAGCGAGTTAATTTCCCCCTCCCCCTCGAGGGGGGAGGGTTGGGGTGGGGGTGACGCTCGAAGTTGCGGAGCTTGCGCGTCCATGCGTTCAACCATCTTTACAATCCGAGATAAGAGCGCTTGAGCTCGGCGTTGTCGAGGAGCTCCACACCCGAGCCCGAGAGTGCCACCGTACCGTTCTCCAGCACGTAGGCGCGGTCCGCGATCGCGAGCGATTGCACGACGTTCTGCTCGACGAGAAGGATCGAGAGGCCGTCCTCCCTGAGCCGGCGGATGAGCGCGAACATCTCCTCGACGAGAAGCGGAGAGAGGCCGAGCGAGGGCTCGTCGAGAATCAGGAGCCGCGGCTCGGCCATGAGCGCGCGGCCGATCGCGAGCATCTGCTGCTCGCCCCCCGAGAGGGTGCCGGCACGCTGGCGCAGGCGCTCGGCGAGACGCGGAAAGAGGGTCGAGACGCGGGCGAGGTTTTGCTGCCGCCGGGTGCGGCCGCGGCGGTAGCTGCCGAGCTCGAGGTTCTCGCGCACGCTCAAGTTGGGGAAGAGGCGCCGTCCCTCGGGCACCTGGACGAGGCCGCGGCCCACGATGCGGTCCGGCGCCTCGCCGGCGATCTCCTCGCCCTCGAGCGAGACGCGCCCCGCGAACGGCCGATAGAGACCAGAGAGGTTGTTGTTGAGCGTCGACTTGCCGGCGCCGTTGCTGCCGAGAAGTGCCACGATCTCGCGCTTCCCGATCGCGAGGTCGACGTCGTGCAGCACCTCGACCGGCCCATAGCCCGCGCGCAGTCCCGAGACCTCAAGCACGCGCCCTCTCCTTGAGCATGCGCTCGGCGGCACCGGCACCGAGATAGGCTGTGATGACCCGCGGATCGGCGGCGATCTCGGCCGGAGGTCCTTCCGCGATGAGGGCGCCATCGTTGAGCACGAGGACGCGCTCGGAGAGGCTCATGACCGCGCGCATGACATGCTCGATGAGCAAGAGCGTAACGCCGCCGGCGCGGATGCCGCGGATGACCGCGGCGATCTCGTCGAGCTCCCGCGGGTTGAGCCCCGCCATCACCTCGTCGAGAAGGAGGAGCCGCGGACCCGTCGCCAGCGCGCGCGCGAGCTCGAGGCGCTTGCGCGCGGCGACCGTCAGGGTGCCCGCCGGCTGGTCGAGCTGATGCGCAATGCCGACGCGCTCTGCGATCTCAGCGGCGAAGGCAAGTGCGGCCCGCCGGCTGGCGAGCCTGAGATGCGCGCCGACCGCGATGTTCTCGCGCACGGAAAGCCGGGCGAAGGGCTGCACGATCTGGAAGGTTCGCACGAGGCCGAGTGCCGCGATGCGCTCAGGCGGCATGCCGGTGATGTCGCGTCCCTCGAAGAGGATGCGGCCTCCATCGGGCACCAGGAAGCCCGTGATGAGATTGAAGAGGGTGGTCTTGCCGGCGCCGTTCGGGCCGACGAGGGCGGTGATGCTGCCTTGGGCGAGCGTGAAGCCCACCTCGGCCACGGCGAGCAAGCCGCCGAAGCTGCGCGAGACCCCTTCGAGCGCCAGCATCATGCCGTCCTCCCGATCAGGCGGCGCGAGCTCAAGCGCGCCAGGCCGAAAAGCCCATTCGGCATGAACATGATCATGAGGACGAGGATCGCGCCGTAGAGCACGAGGTTGAGGCCCGGAGCATCGCCCATCACGATTCCCGCGAGCTGGTTGACGAGCTGAAGCGCCGCCGAGCCGAGAAGCGGGCCGAAGAGGGTGCCGAGCCCGCCGATGATGGGCACCAGAAGAGCTTCGACCGAGACGCCCGGCCCATACGCGATCGCGGGATCGATATAGAGAAAGTATTGGGCGTAGAAGGTGCCGCCGAGTGCCGTCAGCGCGCCCGAGAGCGTGATCGCGGCGAGCTTGGTGCGAAAGGCATCGACGCCGAGCGCCTGCGCCGCCTCCTCGTTCTCGCGCACGGCGAGGAGGCGGGCGCCGAAGCGCGAGTTCTCGATCCACCAGGCAGAGAGCAGCCCCAGGCCGTTGAGCGCCAGGATCACGAGATAGAAGCCCGCCTTGCTCGGGAACTGGAAGTTGGCAGCACTCTCCTTGAGCGGGATGAGCAAGCCCACGCCCGCGCCGGTGAAGGCGACCGAATTGGCGAGAATGCGAAAGACCTCGGCGAAGGCCAAGGTGACGAGCGCGAAATAGGAGCCGCGCAGGCCGTAGCGGAAGCTGAGCGCGCCGATGAGGGCGCCCGTGAGGCCACCTGCAGCACCGGCGAGGGCAAGGCAGAGCCAGGGGTCGACCCCGAGGCTCACCTGCAGCACGGCCGAGGTATAGGCGCCGGTGCCGAAGAAGGCGGCGTGTCCGAAGGAGAACTGGCCGCCGTAGCCGCCGAGCAGGTTCCAGGCCTGGCCGAGGAATCCGTAATAGAGCGCCATGATCGCGAGGTTGATCCAGAAGTCGGAATGCACGAGCCACGGCAGCGGCAGAAGGGCCGCGAGCACGAGGGCTATGGCGAGCGCACTTCTCATGGCCGGCCCATGCTCGGCGCTCCGAAGAGCCCCGTGGGGCGGAAGAGGAGGATGGCGATGAAGATCAGGAAAATGCCGAGCTGCCCCAGGCTCTCGCCGAGGAAGAGCCCGCCCAGGGATTCGGTGACCCCGATGATGAGCCCGCCGAGAAGGGCGCCCAAGAAGCTGCCCATGCCGCCGAGCACGACGATGGTGAAGGCGATCAGTACGAAGCTGCGCCCGATGCCCGGATTGGCATAATAGCTCGGCAGCAGGAGGCAGGCGGCGGCACCGAGCGAGGCGACGCCGATGCCGAAGCTCATGGCGAAGACGTGCTCGACGTTGATGCCGACGAGCTGGGCCCCTTGGCGCTCCTTGGCGAGCGCGCGGATCGCCTTGCCGAGGTCGGTGCGATGGATGACGAGCCAGAGGAGCGCGGTGACGAGGAGGGCACCTAAGAAGGCGACGAGCCTGGGCACGGCGATGACGGCAACGCCGAGATCGACGGTCGCGAAGCCATAGGGGGTGCTGATCGTGCGCGTGTCCGCCGACCAGAGGTAGAGCGCCAGATTCTCGATGATGAGCGAGAGACCGAGCGTCACCAGGAGGATGTTCTCCTCCTTGCCGTGGCTGGTGCGCCCGATGACGTAGCGCTGCAGCCCGTAGCCGAGCGCGAACATGGCGGGTACGACGAGCGGGAAGGCGAGATAAGGATCGATGCCGAGGAGCGTGTAGAGGAAGTAGACGCCGTAGAGCGCCAGCATCAACAGGCTGCCATGGGCGAAGTTGATGATGTGCAGCACGCCGTAGATCAGCGTCAGCCCGAGGGCCACGAGCGCGTAGACCGCACCCGTCATGATCCCGTTCAAGATCGCCGGCAGCAGGATGTCGAGCTCGATCATGGTGGCGGCTGGCGCTCTGGTTCAGAAATTGACGACATCGGGAAAGCACTTGTCATTGCGAGGCGCCCGAAGGGCGCCGAAGCAATCCAGGAAGGATTTCACGCCGGGCACTGGATTGCTTCGCTGCGCTCGCAATGACGGTTATCTGCAGATGAGACGAATTTTCGAATCGGGACACTAGCGCCTGGAACGACCAAGCAGCAGCACGCTCCCCGTCCTACGATTGCGTCCTTCGCACCATCACCCCGGCATCGGGAACACGGGCTTCGCGTCGGCGAACTCGGCCGGCAGGATCACCTTGATGTCGTTGTCCAGCACCTGCAGGTTGACCGCGCGCGCGCCGGTGTTCTGGCCGCTCTCGAACTTGGTCGGGCCGTAGGGCATGAAGTGGCCGCTCCAGCTGCTCGAGGCGAGCGCCGCGATGATCTTGCCGCGCTCCGTGCTGGCCGCGCGCTCGAGCGCGTCGGCCAGGAGCATCATGGCCTCGTAGTTGAGGAAGACCTCGTAGGTGTAGTAGAGGCCCTTGGCCTCGATCTTCTTCTTGAGCTCGAGAGCCGCCGCCTTCTTCGGATTGTACCAATGGTTGGTATCCATGATGTAGGCGGCCGCCTCGGGGAATTCCTTGACGAAGCGGTACTGGGAGGCGGCCCCGCCGAGCACCGAATAGATCGCCTTGGGCCGCACCTTCTGTTGCTGCAGCGTGCGCGCCAGCAGCACATATTCGTTGTAATAGTCGGCCGGGATGACGACGTCCGGCTTCTGCGCCTTGATGCGCAGCACGATGTTGTTGAAGTCGAGATTGGGGGTCGGGTGCTTGATCACCTCGATCACCTCGATGCCGATGCCCGGGAGCTGCTTGGCGAGCAGGTTCGCCGTGCCGGTGCCGAAGGCCGAGTCCTCGTGGACGACCATGGCGGTCTTGGCGGGCTTGCCCGCGGCGCTGTTGAGCTGATCGAGAGATTCGACCGCGGTCTTGACGAAGACGCCGTAGCCGGGGCTGAAGCGGAAGGTATTGGTGAGCCCGCCTTGGACGATGCGGTCGTCGGTGCCGACATCGACCACGTAAGGGATGCCGTGCTTGGCGGCCGCCTGGGTGGTGGCGAGGCAGATGAAGCTGGCGTAGCCGCCGGCAATCGCGGCGACGCCCGCCTCGTTGAATTTCTCGACCTCCGAGACGCCGATGTCCGGCTTCGACTGGGCGTCGGCCAAAAGCGGCTCGATCTTCGCACCTCCCAACGACTTGATGCCGCCTGCGGCGTTGATGTCGTCGACCGCCATCACCGCACCCGCGCGCGACTGGGTGCCGGAATAGGAGACCGCCCCCGTCACCGGGTGGAGGATGCCGATCTTGACCGGCTCCGCCGCGCGCGCGATGTGCGGCAGGCCGACGATGCCGCTCGCGAGTGCCAGGCCGCCCGCAGCACCGCCGGCGAGGAAGCGCCGCCGGCCCAAGCCGTTCGCGTGTCGTTTCTCGGTCATTGTTGTTCCTCCCTGTTAGGCACAGAATTTCAGCGTTCCAACGGCCATCCTACACCTGCCCGAGCGCGCCGAAAGCGGCTAAATCTCGAGCGGCGGAGCGCCTGGCAAGAGCGCTTGCGCGCGGCCTCACGCCGCGGCGAGGCCGCGCAGCATGCGGCGCATCACGTCGAGCGCGCGCTCGAAGACCATGGCTTTCCAATCGTCCTTGTCCGCATAGAAGGTGGCGCGGATCTGGGCTTTGATCTCCCGGCCTTGCGGGGAGTCGAGCTCGCCGTGGAGGTGAAGCCAATTGTCGGCACGCAGGCTGTCGAGCACCTCCTTGAGCGGGCGCGTGCCGTACTCGAGGCCGACTGCGGCCACGACCGCGTTGGGGAGTGCCAATGCTATGCCGCGGCTCGTGTCGCCGCTCACTTTCGCCGAGCTGGAGGTGCCGCCCTCGATGGACGTCGCCTCGCCGCCGAACCAGTCGACGATGCGCTCGCCTCCGGGCTCGCCGGCGTGATGGAGGTTGATGATTTCGCCCACGCCATAGGGCCCGAGCCCGGTGTGGAGATCGATCGCGCCGAGGTGGCACACGCTCGCTCCCTGCGCGGCGAGGATGGCGAGGAGGGTGCGGTGCGACCACACGGGCGCCGTGCCGCCGTAAAAGAGCCCCTCGCGATCGAAATATTGCCCCCCGCTGATGGCAGCCTGGAGCGCCATGGCACCGTGCCGCACCGCGTAGGCTTCGAGCACGGCATCGGCCGCGGCGCGGCTCTCCGCCGTCCATTCCCGCGGGCAGATGGCCTCGCGCAACTCGCGATAGCCCGGGTTCTCGGGATAGGCGGCACCGTGGCGCACGAAGTTGCGGTTGAGGTCGACATTGTCCTCGTTGACCCGGCGCAGCCAGGCGAAGCCGTACGGGTTGACGGCATGGATGAGAAGGGCCGCGGTGTCGGCCGGGAGCCGCTCGAGCTCGCGCGTTTGGAGCCAGCCCGTCTGACAGCCGGAGCCGCAGAAGCCCTCGACCCCATGCGTCGCGGAGATCGCCAAGAGGAGCCGGCTTGCCGAGCGCGGGCCGATCCACACCGCATCCGTGGCAAGCGCCTCGCCGGCCGGCCCCCGCGCGGGGTGGCGGTGCTC
>DATEQI010000158.1:0-7159 GCA_035272805.1 Alphaproteobacteria bacterium
CGCCATGTTCTCCTCCCTTGCTTAGTGGGTCCTCGCGCCGGTTCGTTCGTACTCGAACAATCGACACTCTGGCAAAGCCGCGGCTAAAGAGCAAGCGGTGACGCGCTTTCGCAAAATCCGCCTAGTGTCGCGGTTCGGAAGTTCGTCTCACCCGGAGATAACCGTCATTGCGAGCGCAGCGAAGCAATCCAGCTCGCGCGGTGCGAAACGCTCTGGATTGCTTCGGTGCCCTTCGGGCGCCTCGCAATGACACCTGTTTTCCTGATGAGGTGAATTTCAGAACCAGGACCCTAGATCGTCAGATAGGCGGCGCGTGCCGCCTCGTCCGCCGCGAGCTCGTCCATGGTGCCGCGATAGCGGATGCGCCCCTTCTCGATGATATAGGCTCGATCGCTCACCCTCTCTGCGAAGCGCAGGTTCTGCTCGGAGAGGATCACGGTGAGGCCTTCGGCCTTGAGCGAGCGGATGGTGCGCGCCATCTCCTGGACGATCACGGGGGCCAGGCCCTCGGATGGCTCGTCGAGGAGGATGAGGAGCGGATTGCCCATGAGCGTGCGCGCGATGGTCAGCATCTGCTGCTCGCCCCCGCTCATCATGCCGCCGCGCCGCCCGCGCATCTCGGCGAGATTGGGGAAGAGCTCGAAGAGCCGCGCCGGCGTCCAGGGGGCCAGCCCCGACCGGGAGGGCTGGCGCCCCACCTCGAGATTCTCCATCACGGTGAGATCGGTGAAGATGCGCCGCTCCTCGGGCACGTAACCGATGCCGAGGCGGCTGATCTCGTAAGGCATGAGCCCCTGGATGGCACGCCCGCGAAAGTCGATCTCGCCGGAGGCCGCGCGCGCCAGGCCGATGATGGTCTTGAGCGTGGTCGACTTGCCGGCGCCGTTGCGGCCAAGGAGGACGACGACCTCGCCCTCGCCCACCTCGAGATCGAGATCGAAGAGGATGTGGGCGCGGCCGTAGAAGGTGTTGAGCCGGCGTAGGGAGAGCATCAGCCGCTCCCCGCCTGGCCCAGGTAGATCTCGCGCACCCGCGCGTCCTCGCGCACATGGGCGGGGGCGCCCTCGGCGATGAGCTCGCCGCGATCGAGCACGATGATGCGGTCCGCATGCGCGAAGACGACGTCCATGTCGTGCTCCGTGAAGAGAACCGCGACGCCGCGCTCGCGCACGATCCCGGCCACGAGCCCCATGAGCGCCACGCGCTCGGCGGGCGCCATGCCGGCGGTCGGCTCGTCCATGAGGAGAAGGCGCGGCGCGTTGGCGAGGCCGACCGCGAGCTCGACCCGCTTCAGATCGCCGTAGGCGAGCACGCCGCACGCGCGCTCCGCCTGCTCGGCGATGCCGACCCGCTCGAGCAGCGCCGTCGCCTCGCGGAGGTAGAGCCCGCCCGCCCGCGGCCACGGCGAGAGCGTGCGGCCGTGGTGGGAGATGAGCGCCATCTGCACGTTCTCGCGCACCGTCATCGAGGCGAAAGTGGCGGTGATCTGGAAGGTGCGGCCCACGCCAAGCCGCCAGATCTCCCGTGGGGGCAGGCCGACGAGCTCTCTTCCGTCGAGGCGGATGCTGCCGCGGTCGGGCCGCAGCTGGCCGCCCAGCATGTTGAAGCAGGTCGTCTTGCCGGCCCCGTTGGGGCCGATGAGGGCCAGGATCTCGCCGGCGCCGAGCGCGAAATCGACATGGGAGACCGCGACAATCCCGCCGAAGGCCTTCGAGAGCGCGCTCACCTCGAGGAGGCTCATGCGTCCTCCTCCGCCCCTCGCAGGTGTGGTCGCCGCGCGCGGGCGAGTCCGGCCAAGCCTTGCGGGAAAACGATGACGAGGACGAGGATGATGGCGCCGACGATCGCGCGCCAATAGTCGGTGAGGGGTGCGATCTCCTCGAGGAGGCCGGTGAAGAGGGCGGCACCGATGAGCGGGCCCGCGAGGCTCTGGAGGCCGCCCAAAAGCACCATGACCAAAGCGTCGACCGAGTTCGAGATCGAGAGCACGGTCGGAAACACGCTGCCCTTCGAGAAGGCGTAAGTGCCGCCCGCGACCCCGGCCAGGAGCCCGGCCGCCACGAAGGCGAGCCACTGGTGCCGGCGCACATCGATGCCGATCGCATCCGCGCGCAGCGGCGAATCGCGGCCGGCCCTGAGGGTATAGCCGAAAGGTGCTGCGATGAGCCGGCGCAGCAAGAGGATCGAGCCGCCGCACAGCACGAGCGCCAGATAATAGAAGGCGAGCTTGTTGGCGAAGAAGGTAGGGGGCCACACGCCGAGGATGCCGTTGTCGCCGCCGGTGAAGGAGAGCCACTGGCTGGCGCCCGACCAGGCGATCTGGGCGAACGCGAGCGTCAGCATGGCGAAGTAGACGCCGGAAAGCCGCACGGAGAACCAGCCGAAGAGAAGGGCGCCCGCTGCAGCCAGAAGCGGGGCCGCAAGGAGAGCCGGCGCCATGCCGAAGCCGAGGTGCCGTATCGCGAGGGCTGCACCATAGGCGCCAAGCCCGAAATAGGCGGCATGGCCGAACGATACCAGGCCGCCCGGGCCCATGATGAAATGGAGGCTCGCGGCGAATAAGGCGAGCACGACGATCTCGGTCAGCACGACGAGGCCATAGTCTCCGGCGACGAGCGGCAGCAGGAGGAGGAGAGCCGCCGCACCATAGAGGAAGAGCCGCTGGTACCTGCTTGCGCCGCCGAGTGGGGGCTCCAGCGCGACGGCTGGCGCGCGCAGCGCCACGTCGGGCCGCCCCATGAGGCCCCAGGGCCGCACCACCAGCACCGCCGCCATGACGAGGAACGTCAGCACAAGCGTGATCTGGGGAAAGACGAGGATGCCGAAGGCATTGAGCTCGGCGATGAGGCATGCTGCGAGGAAGGCGCCCGCGATCGAGCCCATGCCGCCGACCACGACCACGACAAAGGCCTCGGTGACCGCGTTGAGGTCCATGTGCAGGTTGACCGCCTCGCGCGGCAGCTGCACGGCACCCCCGAGGCCCGCAAGACAGGCGCCCAGGAAGAACACGGCGGTGAAAAGGCTCGTCTGCCGCACGCCGAGCGCTTCGACCATCTCGCGATCCTGCGTCGCGGCGCGTACGAGCGTACCCCAGCGCGTGCGGTGGAAGAGCAGCCAGAGGCCGCCCAGCACGAGCGGCCCGAGGGCTATGAGCACCAGGTCATAGGAGGGGAAGGCGCGCCCGAAGACGAGTGCTGCCCCCTTGAGCCCGGGCAGCCGCGGCCCGAGCAGATCCTCCGGGCCCCAGATCGCGAGAGCCGCATCCTGGGCGATGAGCACGACGCCGAAGGTGGCAAGCAGGGGAAAGAGCTCCGGTCCCTGATAGATGCGCCGCAGGATCAGCGCTTCCATCACCGCACCGAGCACGCCGACCGCAAGTGCCGCGAGGAGGACCGCGGCCCAGAAGCCAAGCGGCCCCGCGAGCCGGGTCGCGAGCGAATACGCGATATAGGCCCCGAGCATGTAGAAGGAGCCGTGCGCGAAATTGACGACGCGCGTCACGCCGAAGATGATCGAAAGGCCCGAGGCGACGAGGAAGAGCGACGACGCCGCGGTCAGCCCGGTCAGGAATTGAACGAAGAGGAAGCTCAAGGATCGCTCACCCTCGCTCCTTGAGGCCTACGGTATGCACACAAATCCGCGGAGCAACGAAAATCTTGTTCTTGCGCTCAGTGCGGGCGCCCCGGACCGCCCCCGCGTACGCGGGGGGTCCTTCGAGACGCGCGCTCCGCGCGCTCCTCAGGATGAGGTAAAGTCTTACTGCCACACACAAATCTCCTCATCCTGAGGAGCGACCCGAAGGGTCGCGTCTCGAAGGACCCCCGATGGGTTTGCAAGCATCGGGAGATGTGTACATACCCTCGCCCGCCTGCGGGAGAGGGAGGGCGAGGGATGCCCTCACTCCGCCGGACGCATCTTCTTCACCTCCGCGTCGCTTGGCAGGTAGCCGGCGCCATCGGCGTAATGCCAATCCACCATGACGCCTTCGCCGTTCCTCACGTCGGTCTTGCCGACGTAGGTACCCATGGTGGACTGGTGGTCGATGGCGCGGAAGGTGATATCGCCGATCGGCGTCGCCAGCTTGAGCCCCTCGGCGGCCTTGATCAGCTTCTCCGTGTCGGCGGCACCGGCCGTCCGGATCACCGCGGCCACGGCGAGCATGGTGTTGTAGCCGACGACCGAGCCCATGCGCGGATGATCGTTGTACTTGGCCATATAGGCCTTGAGAAACTTCTCATGCGCGGGTGTCTTGATGTCGTACCAGGGATAGCCGGTGACGATCCAGCCCTTGGGCGTCTCGTCCTTGAGCGGATCGATGTACTCCGGCTCGCCCGTGAGCAGGCTGACCACGGCGCGGCCCTGGAAGAGGCCGCGCGTATTGCCCTCGCGCACGAACTTGGAGAGGTCGCCGCCGAAGAGCACGTTGTAGATCGCCTCGGGCTTGGCCGCGGCGAGCGCCTCGACCGTGGCGCCCGCATCGATCTTGCCGAGCGCGGGCCACTGCTCGGCCACCCACTCGATGTCGGGCCGCTTCGCCGCGAGCAGCTTCTTGAAGTCGGCGACGCCGGAGGTGCCGTACTCGTAGTTGGGCGCCACCGTGGCCCAGCGCTTGGCGGGCAGCTTGGCCGCCTCCTCCGCCAGCATCGCCGCCTGCATGTAGGTATTGGGGCGGAGACGGAAGGTGTAGCGGTTTCCCTTCTCCCAGGTGACCGCATCGGTGAGCGGCTCCGCTGCCATGAAGAAGACCTTGTTCTGCGCGGCGAAGCTCGAGACGGCGAGCCCGATATTGGAGAAGAAGGTGCCCATCAGGAGGACGGCATGGTCCTGGCTCAAGAGCTGCTGGGCCCGGTTCACGGCCTCCTCGGGCTTGCCGCCGTCGTCGTAGGAGACCACCTCGAGCGGGCGGCCAAGCACCCCGCCCGCGGCATTGATCTCCGCGAGCGCCATCTGCCAGCCGTTGCGATAGGGAATGGTGAAGGCGGGAAGCCCGGTATAGCTGTTGACGTCGCCGATCTTGATCGGCTCGGCGGCCGCCGCGATCGACAGGCCCGCGAGCGACCCCAGGATGAGGGCCGCGACACCGGCCAGCAGCGTTCTGCGCTCGGTCATGGTGAGGTACTCCCTGTTTGTCCAGCCTCGTTCGATCGGCGTCGAACGGCACCGCTCAGCGCAAGCCGTCCTCGCCCTTGATCTCTTCCTTGGTGAGGCCGCCCACGCGCGGGTGCGGGCGGCCGCTGTCGGTCACCACCACGGCGACCAGGATCTCGCCGGCCCGGGGTGCATCCGCCACGCGCACCTCCATCGCATCGAAATGGCTGCGCACGAAGGCGGCGTCCTTGTGGCCGAGCGGCACGTCGATGGCGGTCCCCATGCCCCCCATCTTCTTGGCCGAGGGCACGAGCGCAGCCCCCTTCTCGACCGCCTCGCGCAAGGGCTTGCCGAGGCGGGGATGGAGGATCGCCGCGGCGTGCTCGAGCTCGCCCCCCTCGCCCACCACGGCGGCCTTGCCGTAGCTTTCCGCCTGGCCGGCCGAAATACCGAGGGCCTTGACCGCGCGTTGGCCCAAGAGGCCGCCGAGCTCCTCGCCGATCGCGACGAGCGCTTCCAAGTCCTTGACGAAGCGCCCGGCGCAGGGGTTCTCGATCACCGCGATTGCCGCCGCCTTGCGCGTCGGCGGCTCGACGGCCTCGCCCATCTCGCGGCGGGTCTCCTCGACCACGGTGATCAGCTTGCGGATCCGCGACAGAGTCATCGCAACTCCAACCTCCCTCGTCCTAGGCGGCGTCCGGCGCTTGAAGCCTGAGCCAATCGCCGCCGACGACGCGACAAGCCCCCCTCAACGTAAGAACGGCACCCTCGATCTGTCCAGCCCGGATGAGTGCTTGCGCCCTCGCCTCGCCTTGCGCAAGGGCGGCACTCACTGCTGCCGGCTCGAGCGGCCCCAGGCCGACCGTCACGGGAATGGCGCCGAGATCGCTCGCGGGATCGAGCTCGGAGGCAGGCCGGCGCCGGATCGCCGGATGGTCGAGATCGACCGCATTGCCCACGACCGTCGCGGCCGCATCGGCGGCCGCCCCGTCGCGCGCCAGCACGGTCACGGAATCCGCGATCCCGAGCGAGAAGCTGCGCCCGCCCGCTCCCTTTGTCGCGTGCCCGCTGGTGGCGATCCCGCGCGCCGGCATGGAAGCGCTGAGCTCGAGCGTGCCGAAGAGCGCGGCGTGCATGACATCCGCGACGACGCCGGCGGAGAGCCTCTCGCCCGGTGCGAGATGAAAGGCGATGTCGCCGCCGTCGTTCACATAGGCGCGCGCCAACTCGCGGCCCGCAACGAGGGCTTGAAGCACCTCATCCGCAACCGCCCCCGCCACGGCCGCCATCGGCGTGATGAAAGCCGCGCGATATGGCCAAGAGGCCGCCACCATGCGCCGTGCGACCGGGCCCGACGCGTGCGGACGGACGCTGCCGAGCGGTGTGCGCAGAAGCGGAAGCTCGGAGACCAGCGTCGCGAGAAGGTCGCGGAAGCAAGCGCACGCCTGGGCATAGGCGCGCGCGACCTCCTCCGCTCGCCCCGCCGCCTCGATCACCAGATCGATGGGGCCGTGCTGCAGATGGAGGCGGCGGCCGTCGGGCAGCAGGGCCGCGGAAGGGCCGCCGGACTCGAGCCTTCTGGGAAATGCCAAGGTTTCGGCCATCAGCCGGCCTTTCTCCGCACCGAGGGTTGCGGGTCGAGCGGCCAGGGGTTGCCCTCGTGCCAGGCGCTTACGCGGAGGCGATCGACGCGGGCGACCTCCTCGAGCCGCCGCACGCTCGCCATGTGGCCACCGAGCTCGCGATAGTCCTCGAGCCGCAAGGTGAACTCGATGGGGGCCACGATCGCAGGTGTGGGCACATGTCCGAAGGCCTTGTCGGGGAGCAGCGTGACATCGACCATCGGCGTGATGCCGCCGCCCGGCCAGACATAGCTCGGCGCGCCGCCGCAGGTGACGCGGACGAGAGCGTCGCGCACCGAGCGCGTCAGCCGCACCGGGTTCTCGGTGACCCCGGCGCGCAGGCTGCCGCCGGCGCCGGCCATGAACAGCACCGAGGTCAGCGCCGGCTCGCAATTCTCGCCGATGCGCTCGACCACCTTGCGCACCGGCTCGGGCATCGCTGCCGGCGC
>DATEQI010000159.1:0-8357 GCA_035272805.1 Alphaproteobacteria bacterium
GCATGATCGTTCCCATGGCGCTCGTGGCCGAGCTCGTGTCGAAGTAGCGGCAGAAATTCAGCGAAGGAGGAGCCGTCATGGCCGAAAGTGAGATCGCCGTCGTCGTCGGCGTGGGGCCCGGGCTGGGAGCGGCACTCGCCCGGCGCTTTGCCAAGGCCCGCATGAGTGTCGCGCTGGCAGCACGCCGGCGCGAGCGGATCGCCACGCTCGCCGAGGAGATCGGCGGCCGTGCCTATGGCTGCGATGCGACGAGCGAGGCGGAGGTCGAGCGCCTCTTCGCTCAAGTGGCCGAGGAGTTGGGAGCGCCGAACCTCGTCGTTTACAATGCGAGCGCCTTTGCGCGCAAAAGCATCCTTGAGACCACGGCCGAGGAGTTCGAGCGCTGTTGGCGCGTCGCCTGCATGGGCGGCTTCCTCGTCGGGCGCGCGGCCGTGCGGCTCATGCTCCCGCGCGTGCCCGAGCACGGCTGCGCCGGGACCATCCTCTTCACCGGCGCCACCGCCAGTTTGCGCGGCGGCGCGCTCTTCCACAATCTCGCGGTCGGCAAATTCGGCCTGCGCGCGCTGGCGCAGAGCATGGCGCGCGAGTTCCAGGCCAAGGGCGTCCATGTGGCGCACGTCATCATCGACGGGCAGATCGCGGGCGAGCGCCCGGGCTATCGCCGGGAGGAGCGCGGCGCCGACGCGCTGCTCGAGCCCGACGCCATCGCCGAGGCCTATTACCAGCTCCACCGCCAGCGACGGAGCGCCTGGACGCTCGAGCTCGATCTCAGGCCGTGGGTCGAGAAGTTCTGAGGTAGGGTGCCGGCGCTCAGGAGGTCTTGGGCGTGAGGCTGCCGTGGTAGATCTTCACGCACGTCCCCTTGGGGACGTAGGCCCATAAGTCCTCGTCTTTGCCTTGGGCGGCTTCAGCGCTTGCGTCCTTGGCCGGCTGCTCGGCACTCACCGTCCGCGCGCAGGTCTGCGGATCGCTGCCGCACTCCGAGACGTCGTGGGGCGAAACGCCGTAGCATTTCTCGTCGATGGGCTGATCGCTGCCGGACTCGGCCAAGGCCTGCCCGGCGACCACCGCCGCAACTGCCGACGCGATCAATAGCGCGCGCTTCATTCGGATGCTCCTGAGGGGCCCGCTCTCACATAAGCCATTGCCGTCCCCTTTGCAATCGCAGCACGCCTCTCATTCGTCGCGACCGCGCGCACCCCCGGTGACCCTTTGCTGATAAGTGCGGAACGCCGGCGGCCAAGCGCTCTTGATGTAGGCGATGACCGCCCAGATCTGCTCGTCCGACAGCACGCCCGCGAAGCCCATCATGTCGGTCTGGTAGCCCGGCGGCGCGTAGGCCGAAATACCGCGCTTGACCATGCCGAAGAGCTCCGCGTCGGCATGGCGCCAGGTGTGGCCGTGGAAGTCGTGCGGTGGTGCGGGCAGACGCCCGTCCGGCTTGCGCAGGCGCCAGTTGGCCTGGCCCTCGAGATGCGCGCCGTGACAGGAGGCGCACGCCTCCGCATAGACCTTCTGCCCGAGTGCCAGTTGGTGCGGGTCGTCCGCATCGCCGGGAGGAAAGGCCGTGCCGCGCTTGAGCCACCAGACGCCGGCGAGTGCCGCCACGGCCAGGACGGCACCCACGACCATCAAGAGCTTGAGAAGGTGCCTTCGCCGCATCACGACATTCCGCCCTCTCCTCCTCGGGAAGGAGAGGGTCGCGGCGAGGCAGGGGGAGCGTCTCCGGGGCTCACGCGGCGCGCGGCCCGCGCTTCGGGTCGGCGCGGGCGTCGCCCACGCGCGCCTCGCCCGGGCCGAGGCAGGCGTCGATCTCGCCGCGGCCGAGGGTCTCGTGCGCTTCGAGCGCTGCGATCAATCTCATGAGACCCGGCTTATGCTCGCGAATGACGGCCGCCGCGCGCTCCTCCGCCTCGAGCAGGAGGCGGCGCACCGCCTCGTCGACCATATAGGCCGTGGTGTCGCTGAAGTGGCGGGGCTGCGCGATCTCGCGCCCGAGGAAGGGATGCTCCTCGCTCTCCCGCACATCCATCGGGCCGATCTCGCTCGACATGCCCCAACGCGCGACCATGGCGCGGGCGAGTGCGGTTGCCTGGCGGATGTCGTCGTCCGCGCCCGTGGAAACGCTGCCGAGGAGCTCGCGCTCCGCGGTGCGCCCGCCCAGCATGACGGCGATGCGGTCGCGCAAATATTCCTCCGGCAAGGTGTGCCGCTCCTCCTCGGGCAGCGACTGCGTGGCGCCGAGCGCCCGGCCGCGCGGAATGATGGTGACCTTGTAGAGCGGGTCCGCGTGCGGCAGGAAGTGCGCCACCACCGTGTGCCCGCTCTCGTGCACGGCCAGGCGATGGTGCTCTTCGGGCTGGATGGCGAGCGTGCGCACCGAGCCCATCATCACCTTGTCGCGCATCTCGTCGAAATGGCGCATCGCGACCTGGGTCTCGCCCTCGCGCGCCGCCATCATCGCCGCCTCGTTCACCAGGTTCTTGAGGTCGGCGCCGGAAAATCCGGGGGTGGAGGAAGCGATGATCGAGACATCGACGTCGCTCGCGAGCGGCACCTTGCGCACGTGCACCTTGAGGATGGCCTCGCGCGCAGGCTTGTCGGGCAGCTCCAGCGTCACATGACGGTCGAAGCGGCCGGGGCGCAGGAGGGCCGGATCGAGCACATCGGGGCGGTTGGTCGCCGCCAGCACGATCACCGCCTCGTGACCCTGAAAGCCGTCCATCTCCGCGAGGATCTGGTTGAGCGTCTGCTCGCGCTCGTCGTGGCCGCCGCCGAGACCCGTGCCGCGCACGCGGCCGATCGAATCGAGCTCGTCGATGAAGATGATGCTCGGCGCCCGCTTCTTCGCCTCCTCGAACATTTTGCGCACCCGCGAGGCGCCCACGCCGACGAACACCTCGATGAACTCGGAGGCCGAGATGTAGAAGAAGGGCACCCCCGCCTCGCCGGCAAGGGCCCGCGCAAGCAGGGTCTTTCCCGTGCCGGGGGGGCCCACCATGAGCACGCCCCGCGGCGGCTCGGCGCCGAGCTTGCGGTATTGCTCGGGGCTCTTGAGGAAATCCACGAGCTCGGCCACCTCGCGCTTGGCGTTGTCCTGCCCGGCCACGTCGGCGAAGGTGACCTGGGGCGCATCCTTGACCTCGCGCTTGGCGGAGCCGTGGAGGAAATCCGTCACGTCGCGCCCGCCGAGCCCGCCCGCCATGTTGCGGTACATGCGGTTCCAGAAGAACCAGTAGACGGCGATAAGCACCAGCCAGGGGGCGATCGCGTAAAGAAAGCGCCTGGCGCCGCCATCGTCCGCGGGCAGGCTGGTGAGCTCGACCCCCTTGGCCTCGACCGTCGGGATCAGCGAGGGATCGCCGATGCTCGGCAGGAGCGTCGCTACGTCTTCGACCTCCGTCCCCTTCTGGCCGAGCGGCAGCGCCTTCTTGAGATGCGCGCGGGCCTCCTCGCCCTTGAGCGTCATCGAGGCGACGCTGCCCTCCTCGATCAACTTCCTCAGCTGCGTATAGGAAATCTCGGCGACCGGAGGCTGGTTGCCCGGCTCGAGGCCGCTCATGAGAAAGGCGAGCACCAGGAAGGCCCCGATCAACGTCCAGCTCAGCCATGCCGGTATGCGCTTCATCGCCCGTCAGCCTTTCCGAGGGTCGTGCCCGCGGCAAGTCTCCTCCCCGAATCATGGGGTCGCGGGCAGGCGCTGTCAAACCGAAGCCCGCGGCATTGCGGCCGAGCGCAGGGAGGAGCGAGTGCCTTGGAATCCCTTCGGCTTTATCGACAGTACTCCGCTGCCGCGCTGGTCCGGGAGGGCCGCTCCCCGCCTCACATGCCGAGCGCGCGCTTGTAGACGTCGAGGAGCGTCTCCTGCTCCTGGCGCTCGGCGCTGTTCAGCTTGCGCAGGCGGATGATCTGGCGCAGCACCCTGAGATCGAAGCCGCCGCCCTTGGCCTGGGCGTAGACGTCGCGGATATCGTCCGAGAGCGCCTTCTTCTCATCCTCCAGCCGCTCGATCCGCTCGACCAGCGAGCGCAGCTGCTCGGCCGCAATGCCGCCGACGTCGGGCATCTTTCCCATCCTCTGTTTTCTTTGCGGGCTCATGCTTGGCATCGGGACTCATACCGCGCGCAGAGCACCTCAGGCAACGCCAAGAATCCAGCCCTCCTCGGCGAGGCACATATCGTTCTCCCGCTCGCTGAGGCCCCCGGGCCGCGCAAAGAGGGCACGCAAGCAGCCATCGCGATCAGCCGCGAGCAGCGCATCGCGCACCGCCGCCACCTGGCGCGCATCCTTGATTGTGTAGGGCTGATCGTCGCAGCGAAAAAGGCTCGGCCAGATTTCCGCATGCACGATGCCGTCGAGCGCTGCGTCCCAGCCCGTCTCGAAGGGCCAGATGCGCGAGTTGGGGGCGAGCGACGGCAGATTGAGCAGGCGGTGGACGACCGGAAGACCCATGAGGGCCTGGCTGCCGACCGAGCCGGCGCCGCCGAGCTTCCACACCGAATGGGGATATTTGCCGCGCGCGCGCAAGCGGCGCTCGACCAGACGGTACTCGCAAAAGCCGCGGCCCTCGAAGGACGGGCGCACGACCGTGAGGGCGTGGTCGGCCGCCTTGGCAGGGCACATCCAAAAGGGCCCGGGCAGTTTCCCGAGCTCGCGGTTGAGCCGCCGTGCCACCTCGAAGCGATTGTTGCGATTGTCGGGCGCGTCCTCGACGAGGGCGGCCAAGCGCTGCGCCGTCTCCCGCCCGCCCCCGAGCCCCGAGCCGGCGGGGTAAGCGTTGGGGAAGTCGAAGCCGACGAGGGCCGGGCCGCGGCGGCCGGCAAGGAGCTCCGCGAGCGTCTCGAAGGCCTCCTCGCGCGTGCGGCAATAGCGCGGTGGGAAGCGCCTCAGCGCCGTGCCCCAGGCCAGCCAGATCTGGTCCTTCGTCTCGCGCGGCGGCCCGGGTCGGCTCGCCGCCGACCAATCGACCATGACGATGAGATCGAAAAGGCGGGGCGAGGACGTGCCCCCTCTCAGTGGTGGTGCCCCGGACCCGCCTTGGCGCGGGCGGCCTTCTGCTCGGGCGAGGCTTCCTTCTGGTGCTTCGTCTTCCACTCCGCATAGGGCATGCCGTAGACGTGCTCGCGCGCCGCGTCGTCGGAGAGCTTGATGCCGCGCTCCTCGGCGGCCTCGCGGTACCAGCGCGAGAGACAGTTGCGGCAGAAGCCGGCCAGATTCATGAGGTCGATGTTCTGCACGTCGGTGCGTCCGCGCAAATGCTGCACGAGGCGCCGGAAGGCGGCGGCCTCGAGCTCGATCTCGCTTTTCTCGTGCTGGGTCATGGCGTCATCCTCGCTTGCTGCTTGCGCACTTTATGTAGGATCGCGCGCCGCCACGTCAAACCGTAGCACCGCTGCGCGCGCCCGCGAGCCCGCTCAGGCTCTCGCGGATCAGCATGTCGACGACGGCCTTGAGCGCCTCCGCCTCGGAGGCCCCCGCCCGCCGCGCCTCCTCGAAGGTCGCGATCTGCCAGTGGGCCGAGGTGCCGCGCGCGAGGATGGTGCGCGCATGCCTGACCTCGGCCTCGCAGGCGAAGTGCGCGGCGTCGGGAGCGATGATCTCGAGCATTTCCTCGAGGAGCTCGGCGTAAGGCACGATGTGGCCCTTGCCGAAATCGACGAGCCCCTTGGCTGAGCCGTAGCGCTGGGCGAGCCAGCGGTTCTCGTTGATGAGCATCGCGGCGTAGCGCCGCCAGCGCTGGTTGTTCCGCCGCAGACGCCAGAGCATGCGCAGCCAGCAGCGATAGAGGGCGGCGATCGCGATGCCGTCCTCGAGTCGCGTGCAGACGTCCGTGATGCGCATTTCGAGCGTGGGAAAGCGCTGAGACGGCCGCACGTCCCACCACAGCTTGCTCGCATCCTCGATGAGGCCGGCGTCCACCAGCACGCGCACATGGCGCTGATACTCGCCCCAGCTGTCGAACTGCTCGGGCAGCCCGGTGCGCGGCAGCTCGTCGAACACGGCGATGCGGTACGACATGAGGCCCGTGTTGGTGCCGCGCCAGAAGGGCGAGGAGGTCGAAAGCGCGAGCAGATGCGGAAGCACGTAAGTCACCTGGCTCATGAGGTCGATGCGCAGGTCGTCGTCCGAAATACCGACGTGCACATGCATGCCGCAGATGATGAGCCGCCGGCCCACGCCCTGGAGGTCGCGCGCGAGGGTCTCGTAGCGCGCCTTCGTGGTCGGACGCTGGCTCCCCCAATGGGCGAAGGGATGGGTCGAGGCGGCCACGATGGCAAGGCCATGGCGCTCCGCGACCTCGGCCACCGTGCGCCGCAGATGGGCAAGCTCGCCCCGCGCCTGGCCGAGCGTTGCGCACACGCGCGTGCCGACCTCGATCTGCGACTGCAGGAACTCGGGCGTCACCTGGCCCTCGAGGTGCGTCTCGCACTCGGCGAGCATGCTCTCGGGGGCGGTGCTGATGAGGGCACCGGTGGCACGGTCGACGAGGAGATACTCCTCCTCGATGCCGAGCGTGAAGGGCGGCTCGGAGAGGCTCACGGGCGGGCCGCCTTGCGCCGGACCAGCCCTCGGACGGTTGCGCTCGCCTCCATCCGGACCGCACCTAGTGTCCTGGTTCTGAAATTCACCACATCAGGAAGACACTTGTCATTGCGAGGCGCCCGAAGGGCAACGAAGCAATCCAGAGAGAGTTTCGCACCACGCGCGCTGCCCCGGCGTACGCCGGGGTTCGCTGCGCTCGCAATGACGGCTATCTCCGGGTGAGACGAACTTCCGAATCGCGACACTAGGCCAAGCCCATCCATGCCAGCTCCCTCACGCGGCCAATCGCGGCGCCCAGCCCTTGCCGGTGTCCTCGAAGGTGAGGCGCCTCGACGGCGATCCCTCGAGCGCATTGAGTTCCTCGATCATGCGCCGCAGCGGAACGTTGCCTTCGATGGTAGCCCGATAGAGTCCGCGCAAGAGCCGGTCCGCCCACGTCGGAACCTTGCTGCGCTTCTCCCAAAGTGCCACCGACTGTGCGTCGTTGCCGAAGAGCTTTGCAAGGGAGGCCTGCGATAGCTCGAGCTCCTTGCGCAGAAAGCGGAATTCGGCCCCCGAGAGCTTCGGCCTGGAGGCGATGAGGGTGCCTGCGATCGCGCGGTGCAGGCCTTCGAGGTCATGAATCGCGACGGCCTTGCCGTAGAGCGTCTTCCTCGCCTCGTAGCCGTTCCTGAGCCAAACGTTGCGAAGTCCGCAGTTCGTATAGTGGTGCATGGCTCTCAGATGCCGCTCCTCACATCGCGGTAACGATGATGACGTGGGCCGGCGGATCGATCGGATCGACCTATAAGAATTATAGATCATGGCCAACCGGAAAGCCAGCGGAGAGCGGCCGGCTCGGAGAGGCTCACGGATAATGCTCCACCCGGTAGAGCGAGCCGTTCTTGAGGATCGGCCCGAGTGCTGCGGCCAGGCGCTCGGCCCACTCTGCGGCACCATGATGGGTGTCGATGAGGTCCTGGCGCACTTCGATGGCGACGTGGGGATAGCCCTTGGCGGCCGCGTGCGCGGTGACGCTGTAGCCCTGGGGCTCGCGCGCGGAGTAGGGCTCGTTGTCGCCCACGACGACGCCGTCCTGCCGGGCGAGCGCCTCGAGCAACGGGCGCGCCATGCGCCCATCCTGGTCCCACAGCACGCCGATGTGCCAGGGACGCTCGAAGCCCTCGAAGACGGGCGTGAAGCTGTGGATGGCGACGAGCGCCGGCACCAGCCCTTGCCCGCGCCAGCGCTCGAGCGCCGCCTCGATCGCCGCATGGTAGGGCCGGAACAGCTCGTCCAAGCGTCGTGCGGCGTCCGCCTTTGCGAGGCCCCGGTTCCCCGGCACCGCGACGCCGTCGCTCGCCTCGGGAATGGAGGAAGCATCCTCGGGGCGGCGGTTGCAGTCGATGACGAGGCGGGAATAGCCGGCAAGGATGAGCGGCGCATCGAGCCGGCGCGCGAGCGCGCGCGCCACCTCGGCGGCGCCGATGTCCCAGCCGATGTGGCGCAAGAGCTGCCACTCCTCGAGCCCGAGCGAGCGCAAGGCAAGCGGTACCCGCGGGCTCGCATGGTCGCAGATGAGGAGAAAGGGGGCTTGGCCGCTTTCGTTCATCAGCTCGAAGGCGGCGGGCTCGTCCGCTGCCAAGATGCGCGCGCGAGGTAGCGCTCGCGGCCGGGATGTCCTCGTCATCGCGGCACTATAGCCGAAAGCCCGCGCCTTTGAAGCACGCGAGCCATGCAGAAACGCCGCTTTCGAGCCGGAGTTGAGGGTCCTATAAGGACGCCATGACGTTATCGGAGCAGGTCGGCGCCGCGGGGGCGAAAATCGGCGTGCG
>DATEQI010000160.1:0-6036 GCA_035272805.1 Alphaproteobacteria bacterium
CCTCCTCCTCGATGAGCCCACCGCCGGCATGGGAGATCGGGAAACCTACGACATCACTACCCTCATCCGCGGCCTGCACCGGGACCACAAGCTCGCGATCGTGCTGATCGAACACGACATGCGCGTCGTCTTCCATCTCGCCGATCGCATCATGGTGCTCGCCGAGGGCGCGGTGCTCGCCGAGGGCACGCCCGACGAGATCGCGGCCAACGAGCGCGTGCAGGAAGCCTATCTGGGGAAGGCGGCATGAAGGCGCTCGAGGCGGAAGGCCTGCAAACCTTTTACGGCAAGAGCCACATTCTCCACGGCGTGGGCCTCGAGGTCGGCGAAGGCGAGCTCGTCGCCTTGCTGGGGCGCAATGGCGCCGGCAAGACGACGACGCTCAGAAGCCTCATGGGCCTCACCCCTCCGCGGCAAGGCAGCGTGAGCGTCTTCGGCCGGGTGACGACGGACTGGCCGCCCTACCGGATCGCGGGCCTCGGCGTCGGCTACGTGCCCGAGGGGCGACGCATCTTCGCCAACCTCACGGTCGAGGAGAACATGAAGGTTCCCCTCGAGCGGCCCGGGCCGTGGACCGCCGAGCGCGTCTTCAAGCTCTTTCCGCGGCTCGCCGAGCGCAAGCTCAACAAGGGCCGCCAGCTCTCCGGCGGCGAGCAGGAGATGCTCGCGATCGGCCGGGCGCTCGTCATCAACCCCCGCCTCCTCTTGCTCGACGAGCCCTCGCAGGGCCTCGCTCCGCTCATCGTGCAGGAGCTCTTCAATGTCATCGTCGCCATGAGGAAGGAGGGCATCTCCGTGCTTCTCGTCGAGCAGAACGTGCGCGCCGCGGTCGAGATCGCGGACCGCGCCTATGTGCTCGACGATGGCCGCGTCGTCTTCGCCGGCCCGGCCGAGGAGTTCGCCAAGGACGAGGAGCGGGTGCGCGCGCTCGCCGGTGCCAGCGTGGAGAAGTGGGAGGCGGCGGAGTAGCGGGCGGCTAAGCGGGGCCTTCCGCGGCCCTGCCTGCAAAAGCGGAGAGCGTCGGCGGCAAATTGCTTTGCATTTTGCAAAAAGAAGCCCAGAGGCAGGGCCTCTCGGAGCACGCTCTCCTTAGAAGAGTTCGCTCAACCCCTTGACGACGAGAAGCACGAAAGCCCAACTGGCCGCCCAGGCGCTGAGCACGTAGGCCATGTCCCGCACGGCCCGAAGTCGGCGGAAAAGCGCCGGACGGGCCGCTTTCGGCTGCCCCTTGGAGGCGAAGACCGAGGTATTACGTCCCTCTGTCGTGGCCAAGCTCATGATCGAACCTCTCGCTATCCCACGGCCGGGTCGGCAGGGGCCGACCGATGCTCGCTTAAGCTTGAGCAAAAGCGGGGCCAACTCGGCGGCGAGCCCCTGGGTTGCGGCTGCAAGCGGTCGTCCTATACCCTGAAAGGGGCCGAGCCCGGGACGCGGGGGGTCCGGCAAGCGCGATCTGGCGTGGGCGGAGGAGAGCCTATGGACGGTGCGGCGGGTGAGGCAGGACGGGTTCCCACCTTGGAGGCGGTGCGCGACGCGGCCAAGCGCCTCGCCGGCTGGGCGGTCAAGACGCCGCTTCTCGAATCCCCGGCCCTCAATGCCAGGCTCGGCGGCCGGCTGCTCATCAAGGCCGAGGTGCTGCAACGCACCGGCTCGTTCAAGTTCCGCGGCGCCTACAACCGCATGACGCGCATCCCGGCGGAGGCGAGGGCCGAGGGCGTCGTCGCCTTCTCCTCCGGCAATCACGCGCAAGGGGTGGCGGCCGCGGCCCAGCTTCTCGGCATGCCGGCGGCGATCGTCATGCCGGCCGACGCGCCGAAGATGAAGGTCGCCAATACCCGCGGTTACGGCGCCGAGGTGGTGTTCTACGACCGTTACAAGGAGGACCGCGAGGCGGTTGCCGCGAAAGTGCAGGCCCAGCGCCGCGCGACGCTCGTGCGCCCCTATGACGACGCCTACGTCATCGCGGGCCAAGGGACGGCCGGGCTCGAGCTCGCCGAACAGGCGGCCGAGCGCGGCATCAGGCTCGACGCGGCCCTCGCCCCCTGCAGCGGCGGCGGGCTCATCTCCGGCATCGCGATCGTGCTCGCCGAGCTGTCGCCGGGGACGACGGTGCATACCGTCGAGCCCGAGGGATTCGAGGACACGGCGCGTTCGCTCGCGGCGGGAACGCGCCTCAGCAACCCGAGCGGCGGAACCACCATTTGCGATGCGCTCATGGCGGAGCAGCCGGGCGAGCTCACCTTCGCCGCCATGCAAGGCCGGGTTAAGAGCGGCTATGCGGTGAACGAGGCCGAAGTGGCGCGCGCGATGGCGCTCGCCTTCGAGTATTTCAAGCTGGTGGTCGAGCCAAGCGGCGCTGTGGCCCTTGCGGCCGTGCTGGTCGGCAAGGTGCCGCTCGCGGGACGCGCGATAGCTGTCGTGTGCTCGGGCGGCAATGTCGACATCGGCCTCTATCGCCGCCTGCTCGGAGAGGCGGCCTGAGCGGCAATCGCTGAGGTGTGGGGGATGTCGTGAGCGAGATCTACCGATTCCTGCCGGGGAGCGTGCCTCTCCTCCTCTCGGTGCCCCATTGCGGTACGAAGATCCCGGATCACCTCGCCGCCCGCATGACGCCGGCAGCGCTCGCGTTGGCGGACACCGACTGGCATGTCGACAAGCTTTATGATTTCGCGAGCGACCTTGGCGCCCATCTCCTGATGGCGAACTTCTCGCGCTACGTCGTCGACCTGAACCGCGATCCGGAAGGCAAGGCGCTCTATCCGGGGTCCGAGAATACCGGCATCGTCCCGCTCGACACCTTCGAGCGCCTTCCCCTCTACCGTCCCGGCGAGGAGCCCGATCCCCAGGAGGTGCATCGCCGCATCGGCCTCTATTGGAAGCCCTATCACGAGCGCATCCAGCACGAGCTCGAGCGCATCAAGGAGAGATTCGGCCTGGTCCTCCTCTTCGATGCCCATTCGATCCGCTCGCGCGTGCCGCGCTTCTTCCAGGGCAAGCTCCCGGACTTCAACCTGGGCACCGCGGGTGGTGCGAGCATGGAGGCAGGCCTGGCGGAGAGGCTTTTGGCGATCTGCCACGAGGCGGCGGGTTATACGAGCGTGCTTAACGGCCGCTTCACCGGCGGCTACATCACCCGGCAATACGGCCGGCCGGCGCAAGGCGTCCAGGCGGTCCAGCTCGAGCTCAGCCAGATCACCTACATGGACGAGAGCCCGCCCTTCCGCTTCAGCGCCGAGCGTGCCGCGGCCGTGCGCCCGACCCTCGAGCGGCTTCTGTCAGCCCTCATCGCCTGGGCCGGGAGCCGGGCGCTGCCCGCATCCCCGTAGCGTCCCGCTCCGGCTCCGGCTAGCATCGCGCCATGGAGCGCCTCCGGCGACATCTCAAGAACCAGCTGCATCTTCTGCTGCCGCTCGCCATTCTCCTTGCGGCACTCATAGGCTGGGCGAGCGAGCCGCCCGCACTCGACCAACTCCGGCTCTTCGTCTTCGACGAGTTCATGCGGCTGAAGCCGCGGAGCTACGAGCCGGTTCCCGTGCGCATCGTCGATATCGACGACGACAGCTTGGCCCGCCTCGGTCAATGGCCGTGGCCCCGCACGCTCATGGCCAAGCTCGTCGACCGCTTGAGCGAGCTCGGCGCCGGCGTGATCGCCTTCGATATCGTCTTCGCCGAGCCCGACCGCACCTCGCCGGCGCACGCGCTCCAGGACCTCAAGGATCTCAAACCCGACGATCCGCTCGTGGCGCGCCTGGCGGCACTTCCCGACCACGACGAGCTCCTCGGCGAGGCGCTCAAACGCGCCCACACGGTCACGAGCTTCGTGATGACCCACAAGAAGGGCGCGCTCTTTCCGAAAGCGAAGGCAAGCTTCGCCAACGCGGGCGACGACCCGCGTCCGTGGGTGCCCCATTTCGGCGGCGCGATCGTCAATCTCGGCGTGCTCGAGGACTCGGCCGCGGGCAACGGCAGCACCAACGACATTCTCGGCATCGACGGCGTCACGCGTCGCGTGCCTCTCCTCCTCGAGCTTGACAACCGCCTCTACCCGGCACTCGCCGCCGAGGTGCTCCGCGTGGCGCAGGGGGCGCGTACCTATGTCGTCAAGTCCACGGGTGCGAGCGGCGTCATGAGCTTCGGCGAGCATGCCGGCATTAACTCGCTCAAGATCGGCGCCTTGGTCGTGCCGACCGATGCCCGCGGCACCGTGTGGCTCCACTTCACGCCCCATGTGCCCGAGCGCTTCGTGCCCGCCTGGCAGGTCCTCGATCAAAGCGTCGACCCCGAGCTGATCAAGGGCAACATCGTCTTCATCGGCACGAGTGCGGCGGGCCTCAAGGAATTCCACGCGACTCCGCTCGACCCCGATGCGGCCGGAGTGGAGATTCACGCCCAGCTCACGGAGCAGATGCTGCTCGGCGACTCGCTCAAGCGGCCCGAGTGGGCGCGCGGCGTCGAGCTCGTCTACATGCTGGTGACCGGACTTGCCTTGCTGCTCTTGCTGCCCAGGGTCGGCGCGCGCTGGACGGCCCTCTTGGGCCTCGCCGCCATCGCCTCGGCCGTCGGCGGCTCGTGGTATGCCTATGCCGCGCAAAATCTCCTGATCGATCCGGTCTTCCCCTCCGTCGTGGCCCTCCTCGTCTACCTTTCCTCCTCGGCCGTGCTCTTCTTGCGCACGGAGACGGAGCGGCGGCGCGTGCGCAGCGCCTTTGGCCGCTATTTGGCGCCGGCGGTGGTCGAGCAGCTCTCGCGCCATCCCGAGCGGCTCGTGCTCGGCGGGGAAATGCGCGAGATGACGCTCATGTTCAGCGACATCCGCGGCTTCACCGGAATCGCGGAGCGCTTCGATGCCCATGGCCTCACCAGCTTCATCAACCGCTTCCTGACGCCGATGACGGACGTCATCCTGGCGGCGCGGGGCACCATCGACAAATACATGGGCGACGCCATCATGGCGTTCTGGAACGCCCCGCTCGACGATCCTTTGCACGCCGAGCACGCCTGCCGCGCGGCGCTCGTCATGCGCGCCGAGCTCGTGCGTCTGAACGAGACCTGGCGCCGGGAGGCGGCGGCCGAGGGCAAGAGCTTTGCCGACGTGCGCACCGGCATCGGCCTCAATACCGGCACCTGTTGCGTGGGCAACCTCGGCTCCGACCAGCGCTTCGACTATTCGTGCCTCGGCGACGACGTAAACCTCGCCTCGCGGCTCGAAGGGCAGTCGACGAGCTACGGCGTCGATATCGTGGTGGGCGAGAAGACGGCGGCCGAGGCCGAAGGGCTCGCTTTCCTCGAGCTCGATCTCGTCCGCGTCAAGGGCAAGGCGAGGCCGGTGCACATCTTTGCCCTTCTCGGCGACGAGACGGTCGAGGCGACCTCCGCCTTCGCGGCCCTGAGCGCGGACCATGACGCCATGCTCGCGGCCTACCGCGGGCGGCGCTGGGCGGAGGCGTTGGATCGCCTCGAGGCCTGCCGCGCCCAGGCACCCGAGACGCTGCAGGCGTTCTACACGCTTTATGAGGAGCGTATCGCGGGCTTCCGCTCGGCCCCGCCGCCCGCCGATTGGGACGGCGCCTTCGTGGCGCTTACGAAGTAAAGCGCACGAGGGTCCGCATTGCGGCTCGCCGGCCCGAACGCCGCGCCCGCCTGCAGTACCGCGTTCGACTAACCTGACAGCTGGGCTAATGATCAGAGGCCGGTCAAGCGCATAGAGGCGCTCGACTCAACGAAGCGCCCCTCGAGCGCGACACGCCTCAGGTCTTGCGCGCGAAATCGGGGAATGCGGCAGCGCCCGGTGCGCAACGGCTCGAGCGCGCGCAGAGCGCGCATGAACTCGTGGGCGTAGCTGAAATACCACGAGACGAGCGCGGCCGAACGCGTTCCTCGCGCCCTTCCTGCGCAAGGAATAACGGATCACACCGCCGATCCTGCAGGCCTCGCGACCCCGCGCAACGGCGTCATTTCTTCCCGCTGCTGCCGCTGCTGCCGCTGCTGCCGCTGCTGCCGCTGCTGCCGCTGCTGCCGCTGCTGCCGCTGCTGCCG
>DATEQI010000161.1:0-14032 GCA_035272805.1 Alphaproteobacteria bacterium
CGCCGTTTCGGCACGAGCGCCGGCTAGGGCGAAGCCGGCGAAGGCGACGGCGAGAATCGCGACGCCGAGTTTACGCATAGAGCTAATCTCCGGGCGTTGATGGCGGGCGAAAACGAGCATGTCCTTCGCGGCGCGGATGACCTGACAGATTTTCCGTACCAGGTGAAATGCCAGGTTACTGCATCCGAAAGAGGGCGTGTCTCGTAAAATCCACGTCGCGGACACCGGCGAGTGGGTTCGTTTCAGTCGGCATGGCCTTAGATTGCTCCATGAGTTTGCGCCACCAGCGTGAGCCGTAGGTCTCCTACGTGCGTAGCTGCTGCATTCAATCTTAAAGGCATCACATGGAGAGGCCCAAGAGAATGTTGGGCCTGCAGTCCGGATAGGTTCCGCTTTCCTTCCGTGGCCGGCGGTGGCCAACCGCATCACGAAGGACCGCTCCGGCTCATCGGCGCACATGGCTCAGCCTGGCCTCGTATATCGTTCTTGCTTCGTTCTCTCCCTTGCGCTATTCTCCCCCCATGGATGCGAAGCTGCCCGATCTGCCGAGGAAGGGCCGCGGGGCGATCTCGAACCCCACGCCGCGCTATGAGCCCGCGCGCACGGAGAGGATCGACGACGGCTGGGGCGGGGCGCCATCCGAGGAGGACGAGGAGCCGCCGCGGCTCGCCACCACCGTGACGATCGATGCCAGCCGCACGGTCATCGCGCGCAACGACTCGCCCGACATCCCCTTCGACCGCTCGGTCAATCCCTACCGCGGCTGCGAGCACGGCTGCGTCTACTGCTACGCGCGGCCGAGCCATGCCTTCCTCGGTCTCTCCCCCGGCCTCGACTTCGAGAGCCGGCTGGTGGCCAAGCCCGAGGCGCCCAAGCTGCTCGCGCAAGAGCTCGCCAAGCCCGGCTACACGGTCGAGCCCTTGGCGCTGGGCACCAACACCGATCCCTATCAGCCGATCGAGCGCGAGATGAGGATCACGCGCGGCATTCTCGAGGTCCTCAGCGACTTCAACCACCCGGTGACGATCACCACCAAGTCGGCCCTCGTCCTGCGCGACCTCGACATCCTCGCCGCCATGGCCGAGCGCGGCCTCGCCCATGTGGGAATTTCCGTGACCACCCTGGATGCGGCGCTCGCCCGCGCCATGGAGCCGCGCGCGCCCGCACCGCGGCGCCGCCTCGCCGCGATCCGCGCGCTCAGCGAGAGCGGCATCCCCACGGCGGTGATGGCCGCCCCCCTCATCCCCGCGCTCAACGACTTCGAGCTCGAGCGCATCCTCGAGGCGGCGGCCCGCGAAGGGGCGAGCGGTGCCGGCTATACGCTCCTGCGCCTGCCGCTCGAGATCAAGGACCTCTTCTCCGAATGGCTCACGGCGCATTTCCCGGAGCGCGCCAAGCACGTGCTCTCGCTCATCCGCGGCATGCGCGGCGGCAAGCTCAACGACCCCAACTTCGGCAGCCGCTTCTCCGGCCAGGGCCCCTATGCCGGGCTCATACGCGCGCGCTTCCAGCTTGCCCTGAAGCGCCTCGGGCTCAATAAGCGCGACTGGCGGCCCGCGACGACGCTCTTCAAGGTGCCGCCGCGGCCGGGGGACCAGCTCGAGCTGTTGTGACGGTTGCGCCACGGCGCGAGGCGGCAAACGGCCGCCTCGCCCGGGCAGCACCCTGCTGCGCACCTTACGCAAGGCGGCCCCGCCATCCCCAGTTGCCAAGCCATGTTCCTTCCGTGCTAGGATTCGACCCCGCGCGGTCACAATGCAGGACCTCGGAGGGGGAGGAACGCGCCCATGAGACCACAAGGGGGCGAGCAGAGCGGCACACAGGCGCTCAGCGAGCTCGCCCGCAGGGCCGAGCGCCGTGTGCTCGACCTCGATGCCGTCAGGCTCGCTTACCGGCGCTACGCCTTCGTCTATGACATCCTCTTCGGCATCCCGCTCGGCGCCGGGCGCCGCCTGGCCATAGCTGCCGTGAACGCGCGCGGGGCGGGACGCGTGCTCGAGGTGGGGGTCGGCACCGGGCTCACGCTGCCGCTTTACCGCGCCGATTCGAGGGTCGTGGGCATCGACCTCTCGCCCGAGATGCTCGCGCGCGCGCGCCACAAGGTGGACGCCCTCGGGCTCAACCAGGTCGAAGCCCTCGTCGAGATGGACGGCCAGCGCATGGAGTTCGCGGACGCCAGCTTCGATACGGTGGTCGCCCTCCATGTGCTCTCCGTCGCCCCCGATCCGGCCCGCTTGATGCAGGAGATGCGGCGGGTCTTGGCACCCGGCGGCGAGATCCTGATCTTGAACCACTTTCGCTCGGAGCGGGGGCCCTGGCGCTGGCTCGAGCGCGCGACGGCACCGCTCACGGCCGTGCTCGGCTTCCGCCCCGATCTCGACCGCAAGATGCTCGGCAGCCTCGCCGATCTGGTCCTCATCGAGGATCGCCACGTGAAGCGCGCCGCCGGCGCCATTCTGCTGCGTCTTCGCAAGGGCGGCGAGGCGGGTGCCGCGGGAGGCTGAGGCGAACTTGCAAGCAGAGCGCGCAGCCGCCAGCGCCCGGGCCGACGCAAAACGGTCGCACAAGCGCAACGGAGCCGTCGCGAACTTCCCTTAGGAAGGGGCGCCATGGAGACGGCACAAGAGGTCGAGCTCGTCGTCACGGCTGAAGCGCGCCCGCTCGGGCTTGCGAGGTGGCGAAAGACGGGTGCCCGGCCCTACCTCCTGCTCGCACCCTCGCTCTTCTTCCTTCTCCTCTTCACTTATCTGCCGATCGCGCGCGTCATCCGCGACTCGCTCTACTTGCAGCATCTCGGCGACCAGGCCGGGCGCTTCGTCGGGCTCGCGAACTACGCCCGCCTCTTCGCCGACGAGAAGTTCCGCACCGCACTCCTCAACAACCTCGCCTACGGGGCCGGCACGCTGCTGCCGACGATCGTCCTCGCGATCGCGTTCGCCGTGCTGCTCCAGCGCTCGACGAGGCTGAATGCGGTCATCCGCGCCTGCCTCTTCTTCCCCACGGTGGTGCCGCTCACGGCGGCGGCCGGGCTCTGGATCTTCATCTTCCTGCCCAACGGCGGGCTCATCGACTACTACCTCGGCCCGCTCGGCCTCCGCTCGATCAACTGGCTCGGCAACCCCGATTTGGCACTCGCGGCCCTCTCGATCCTCACGGTGTGGAAGAACGCGGGCTACTACATGCTTTTCTACCTGGCCGGACTGCAGGCGATCCCGGGAGAGGCGCTCGAGGCGGCACTCCTCGACGGCGCCAACGGCTGGCAGCGCTTCTGGCACGTGACCTTGCCGCTGCTCAGGCCGACCACGGCCTTCGTCGTGGCGATCGCACTCGTCAACGTGGTGACCAACGTCGACCATGTCATCGTGATGACCCATGGAGGGCCCAACAACGCGACGAACCTCCTCCTCTACTACATCTTCCAGACCCAGACCGAGTTCCATGACCCGGGCAAGGCGACGGCGGCGACCGTGGTGAGCTTAGCTGCCCTCCTCGCGATCTCCTTCTTCGGCCTGCGTGCGCTGGAGCGGGGCATCCGCCATGAGGGGTAGAAAGGCGCTCTTCGCCGCCGCAGGTGCAGCCCTCATGGCCGGCGTCGGCTTCGTCTGGTCGACGCCGTTCCTGTGGATGATCGTCGCGGCCTTGAGGCCCGAGGGCTATGGACCGGCCGAGCTCGCCTCGCTCGCACCGGACTTCGTGCCCACGCTCGAGAACTTCCGGCTCGCCTGGGAGAGTGCCGACTTCCTCGTCAATTACGCCAACACGCTCATCGTCGTCTGCGGCATCCTCGGCGTGCAGCTCGTCACCGTCACGCTCGCGGGCTACGCCTTTGCGCGCCTCGAGTTCCGCTTCAAGGAGGCGCTCTTCTATCTCTTTCTGCTGCAGCTCATGCTGGTGCCGCCGATCCTGATCATCCCCAATCTCACGACGGCCGTGCGGCTCGGCATCTACGACACGCTCATCGGCGTCATGGCGCCCTACATGGCGTCCGCCTTCGGCACTTTCCTGATGCGCCAGGCCTTCCGCGCGGTGCCCCGCGACTTCGAGGATGCCGCGGTGATCGACGGCTGCTCGTTCCTGGCACTCCTGCGCCACGTCATGCTGCCGCTCGTGCGGCCCACGCTCGTCGCCTTCGCGATCGTGAGCGTCGTCGCCCACTGGAACGAGCTGCTCTGGCCGCTCATGGTCGTCAATTCTCCCAAGCGGCAGACGCTCGTCGTCGGGCTCGCGAGCTTCACCCAGGCGAGCGAGGGGGCGGCGGAGTGGGGCCTGATCGCCGCCGGCACGCTTCTCGTGACGCTCCCGCTCATCCTCGCCTTCATCGCCTTCCAGCGGCAATTCGTGAACAGCTTCATGTTTTCCGGACTCAAATGATCAGCAAGGGGGACCAGACCATGACGATGCGGCACCTCATTCCCGCCGGCCGGGCGAAGGCATTCTCGCTCGCGCTCGCCTTGGCGGCAGCGCTTCTCTCAGCACCCGGGAAGGCCGCCACCACCTCGCTCGATTTCTATTTCCCCACCCCCGTCCAGGGTCCGCTCGCGCGCGAGCTCACGCGGATCGTGAAGGAGTTCAACGAGAAGAACGCGGACATCGACGTCGTCGCCGTCTATACGGGGAGCTACGACGACACGCGCGTCAAGGCGCAGGCGGCGATCGCCGCCGGCAAGCCGCCGGGCGTCGCCCTCATGTCGGCCAACTTCGTGCTGGAGTTCGTGCTCAACAGGCAGATCGAGCCCATCGAGGATTATCTCGTCGAGAACAAGGTGGACCCCAAGAGCTTCCTCGACGACTTCTGGCCGGCGGTCAGGCCGAACGCGACGATCGACGGCAAGATCTACGCGATCCCCTACCAGAACTCGACGCCGCTTCTTTACATCAACGCGGACCACTTCCGCGAGGCGGGCCTCGATCCCGCGCAGCCGCCAAAGACCTGGGCCGATCTCGTGAGCTACGCCGAGAAGCTCACCAAGCGCGAGGGCGACCAGGTGGTGCGCTGGGGCCTCACCATGCCGTCGGCCTACGATTATTGCGGCTGGCTCATCCAGTCCTTCACCATGGCCAACGGCGGGCTCTTCTACAATCCGAGCTACGGCGGCGAGGTCTATTACGACCAACCCTCGACCTTGGGCGCGCTCCAGCTCTGGAAGGACCTCGCCTTCAAGTACAAGGTGATGCCGCAAGGGGTCATCGACCCCAACCAGGTGTCCGCCGATTTCTTCGCGGGCAAGGCCTCCATGGTCGTGCTCTCGACCGGCTCGCTCAGCTTCATCCGCAATGGCGCCAAGTTTCCCTACCGCGTCGGCTTCATGCCGAGAAACGTGCGCAACGCGGTGCCGATCGGCGGCGGCTCGCTCATCGCCTTCGCCGGCCTGACACCCGAGCAGCGCAAGGCGGCCTGGCGCTTCATGAGCTACATGACGTCCGCCGAGCAGCTCGGCTATTGGAGCCGCTTCACCGGTTATTTCTCGCCGCGCAAGAGCTCCTACGACCTGCCCGAGATGAAGGAGTTCATCGCCCAGCATCCCGACGCGCTCACGGCACTCGAGCAGCTCGAGTACGCCGGTCCCTGGCTCGCGGTCTATGACACGGTCGCCGTGCGCAAGGCGATGGAGGACCAGGTCCAGGCGGTGCTCTCCGGCAAGAAGGAGCCGGGCCAGGCGGTCAAGGATGCCCAGAAGGCGGCGGACGAGATCATGCGGCCGCTCACCGAGAAGATCACCGGCGGCGTCGGCCCGTGAGAGATGCGCTGCCGTTGACGGCGGACGCGGAACCCGGCTAGTAGACGCCATTGTTGCGCCGCTCGATAGTCGGGCCGTGGATGGGAACATGATCATCGCGCAGATCACCGACATGCATATCCGCCCCGCGGGCAAGCTTGCCTACGACAGGGTCTCGACCAACGGCATGCTCGCGGACGCGGTCAGCCACCTGGCGACGCTTAAGCCCCAGCCCGACGTGGTGATCGCGACGGGCGATCTCTCAGATGGCGGGCTCGAGGAGGAGTATGCGCTTCTGCGCGATCTCCTCGCCGCCCTCGAGATGCCGGTCTTCCTGATCCCCGGCAACCACGACGAGCGCGCGGCCCTCGTCAGCACCTTCCCGGACCACGGCTATCTGCCGCGGGACGGCGGCTTTCTCCACTACGTCATCGACGACTATCCGGTGCGCCTCGTCGGCCTCGACACGGTGGTGCCCGGCGAGGCCGGCGGCGACATGTGCAAGGAGCGGCTCGCGTGGTTTGCCAGGCAGCTCGATGAGGCGCAGCCGCGCCCGACCCTCGTCTTCATGCACCACCCGCCCTTCGCGACGGGGGTCCGGCACATGGACGAGATCGGCCTCAGGGGTGCTCCTGCCTTCGCCGAGATCGTGGCGCGGCATCCGGAGATCGAGCGCATCGTCTGCGGCCACCTGCACCGGCCCATCCAGATGCGTTGGCATGGCACGCTCGTCAGCACGGCACCCAGCACGGCGCATCAAGTGGTGCTCGATCTGCGCCACGACGCGCCGGCCGTCTTCAACATGGAGCCTCCCGCCTGCCAGCTCCACCTCTGGGACGCCGCCCAAGGCATCGTCTCGCACACGAGCTACATCGGCCGCTTCGACGGCCCCTATCCCTTCTTCCCGGAGAAGGCCGCGGGGTGAGAGGGCGAAGCGGGCGGCCGAGGCGAGCCGCGCAGCCCTCGGATTCGCATAAATCGATTGGATTTTGCGGTTATTTCGCGTTATCTAATCTTAATTTTTCGAGTGTATTCATGGCGGTGCCAAGGGGCGGGCGCCATTTTTTCGTGAGCATGCGGCTGGGCGCGGGAAAGAGCCTGGAGTGCGGCCTTGCGACAGCGCCACGCGGCGTTCGCGGGCATGCGCGCGCCTCTCGAGCTTGAAGAGGCGGGAAGACGGCCGGGCCCGCCCGCGCCTGCGGACGGAGAGAGCGGCACCGGCCGCGCACGGCTGCGGGGCGAGAAGCGCGAGCATGGCAACGATCAGAGCGGGAGCGGACGGACTGAGATGTTGAAGACACTGGCCGACATCATCAAGAACATGTCGATCAGGCGGAAGCTGATCATGATCGTCATGCTGACGACCGCCTCCGTCCTCGAAGTCGACTCGCTGGTGTTCATCAGGGACGAGATTCACTATCTGCGCGATGCGGCACTCTCCGAGCTCGCCACGCTCGCGACGGTGATCGGCTCGACCACGGCACCGGCGATCTCCGCCGGCGACCGCGCCGCCACCGAAGCGACGCTCGCGGGCTTGGCCGCCAAGCCGCAAATCCTCGCCGCCGTCATCTACAAGCCCGACGGTCAGGTATTCGCGAGCTATCACAGCAGGATGTCGGCGCAAGCGACCGTCCAGTCGGCCACACCCGAAGCGGAAGACCTTTCGAGTGTCCAGGGCTCGCTTAGTCGGCGCCAGCCGATCAACTATAACGGCGCGTCGATCGGCACGATCCGCCTCGAGGCGAGCTCCGACCAGCTCCTCGACAGCACGGCGCGCTCGCAGACCGTCGTGCTCGCCATCCTCTTCGTCTCCTTGGGCGTCGCCTACCTTCTCTGCGTGGCCCTCCAGCGCATCATCTCGCAGCCGATCCGCTCCCTTGCGCTCACCATGTCGAAAATCTCGAAGGAGCAGAACTACGGGCTGCGCGCGGAGAAGTCGGGCGACGACGAGATCGGCGTGCTCGTCGACGGCTTCAACGCCGTGCTCGGGCAGATCGCGCAACGCGACGAAACGCTGCGGACGAAGAACGAGGAGCTCGCGAGCGTCGTCGGCGAGCTGCGCGAGGCGAAGGACCAGGCCGAGGCCGCCAACCGCGCCAAGTCCCACTTCCTCGCCACCATGAGCCACGAGATCCGCACGCCCATGAACGGCGTGCTCGGCATGGCGAGCCTGCTCGCCGACACGCGCCTCGACGAGCGGCAGTCGCGCCTGCTCGACAACCTGCGGCGCTCGAGCGAGGCGCTCTTGGCCATCATCAACGACATCCTCGATCTCTCCAAGGTCGAGGCGGGGCGGCTCGAGCTCATCGACGCCGTCTTCGATCCGCGCGAGGTGATCGCCGAGGTGAACGACCTTCTCGCCGCGCGCTGCGCGAGCAAGGGGATCGAGTTCATCTACTACGTCTCCGAGGACGTGCCGCGCCAGCTGCACGGCGACCCCATCCGCCTGCGCCAAATCCTCGTCAACCTGGTGGGCAACGCCATCAAGTTCACGGAGCACGGCGAGATCTACGTCGACCTCATGCTCGCCCGCAGCGACGAGAAGGGCGTTCTGCTCTCCTTCTCCGTGCTCGATACCGGCATCGGCATCGCGCCTGAGCAGCAGTCCCGCGTCTTCGAGTCCTTCCGCCAGGTCGACACCTCGCTCACGCGGAAATACGGCGGCTCCGGGCTCGGGCTCGCGATCGCACGGCAGCTCGCGGAGCTCATGGGCGGCGAGATCGGCGTCGAGAGCGAGCTCGGCCGCGGCTCGCGCTTCTGGTTCACCGCGCGGCTCGCCCGCGCCGAGGCGGACACCGCCGAGTCGACGGCACCGCGCCGCATGTCGCGCCCGCTTCGCGTGCTTCTCGTCGACACCAACGCGAGGAGCGCCAAGGTCATGACCAACTATCTCTCGAGCTGGAAGATCGACTCGCAGCTTGCAGAGACCCCGCTCGCCGCGCGCGAGGCGATCACGGCGGCGAGTGCTGCGGGGCGGGGCTTCGATGCGGCGTTCATCGACGTGAAGGGGCTCGGCCCCGAGGGCTTCGAGCTCATGCGCTGGGCGCGCTCGAAAGCCGATTCGGGGGTCGGCGAGTTCATCCTCTTGACCGGCGTCGAGGGCGCCGAGGAAGAGCCCGGCAAGCAAGGCGCCTTCGCCCAGCTGACCAAGCCCGTGCGGCCCTCGGTGCTGTTCGACTGCCTTGCCACCCTGGCATCCGGCGGCCGCCAGAAGGGAATCGCGCCATTCTTCGTGCGGCCGGGCCCTCAGCCGAAGGTCCGTCCGCAGTTCGATGCACACCTCCTCGTGGTCGAGGACAACGTCATCAATCAGGAGGTGGCCCACGGCATGCTCGGCACGATGGGCTGCAAGGTGACCACCGCGAGCAACGGGCGCGAGGCCGTCCGCCTTGCCGTCCAGCAACCGTTCGATCTCATCCTGATGGATTGCGAGATGCCCGAGATGGACGGCTTCGAGGCCTCGCGCCGCATGCGCGAGCTCGAGCGCGGCGGTCCGCTCGCGGCTGGGGACGCCGCGCGCACGCCGATCGTCGCCATCACTGCGCATGCCATGGCGGGAGTGCGCGAGCAGTGCCTCCAGGCCGGCATGGATGATTTCCTGAGCAAGCCGTTCGACGAAGTGCAGGTCGGCGAGACGCTCAAGCGCTGGCTGGCGCATCGTTATCAAGCGGGCCGCAGCACCCGTCCGGCGGACGAGCTGAAAGCCGCCGAGGGCGCGAAGGCGGGGGCGGAGCAAAGCGCGGCGGAGGAGCGCAAGGTGACGGAAGAGCGGAAAGGGGCTGAGGCAAAGGGCGCTCTTGAGGCTGCCGCCGAGATCGACATGAGTGCCATCGAGCGTATCCGCGCATTGCCCAAGCGCGGGCCCCAATCGGTGCTCGACCGCGTGCTTGTCGAATTCGCCAAATCGGCGCCGAAGCTCGCCGCCGACATCAAAGACGCGACCCTGCGGGGCGACACGGAGGCCGCCTGGCGGGCGGCGCACAACCTCAAGTCGAGTGCCGCCAATCTCGGCGCCGAGCACCTCTCCGGCCGCGCCAAGGAGATCGAGGCCCTCGGTCGAAAGGGAGCCGCGGAGGAAATCGTGGCCCTGCTTCCGGCACTAGAGAGCGCGCTCGACGGCGCCTTGCGCGGCCTCAAGGGCCTGATGGAGAGCGCCTCGTGAGTCCGGGCGAACCAACCGAGAAATCCGTCGTCCTGATCGTCGACGACGACACGACCATGCGCTTCCTCATGCGCGAGACGCTCGAGCAGGACGGCTTCACCGTCGTCGAGAGCGGCGACGGCGTCGAGGCGCTCCAGGCCTATGAGGAAACCCGTCCGGAAATGCTCATTTCCGACGTGGTCATGCCGCGCATGGACGGCTTCGAGCTCTGCCGCGAGCTCAGGAAGCGCGGCGACGCGAACTACGTGCCGGTCCTGATGGCGACCGGGCTCGACGATTTGGAGTCGATCGAGAAGGCCTACGAGGCGGGCGCCACCGACTTCATCGTCAAGCCGATCAACTGGCTGATCCTGTGCCACCGCGTGCGCTACATCCTGCGCGCGAGCCGCACCTTCAACGAGCTGCGCGAAACCGAGGAGCGGCTCAGGAGCATCGCGGAGAATCTCCCCGGCGCCATCTATCGACAGGCGCTCAGCGCCGACGGCACGATGGCATTTAGCTACGTAAGCCCGGCGATGCAGACCCTCTACGGCATCGACCCGGAGGGAATGGTGCGTGATGCCAGGCAGTTCGTGCATTGCGTCGTGGCCGAGGATCGCCTCGTCTTCGACGACGCGCTGCGCCGCTCCGCCCGCGACTTGGCCCCCATGGAAGCCGAATTTCGCCTCGACACGCCGATTGCGGGAGTCCGCTGGCTGAAAGCGATTGCCCGGCCGCGCCGGCTCGACCACGGCGAGGTGCAATGGGATGGCGTCGCCCTCGACATCACCGAGCTCAAGAAGCTCGAGGCGCACCGCGACTATCTCGCCTATTACGATCCGCTGACCGGGATGCCGAACCAGCACCTCTTCGAGGACCGCTTGTCGCAGGCGCTCCCGCAGGCCGAGCGGCTGAGCAGCAAGATCGCGGTGATCTACCTCGAGATCGAATCGCTCGAGAACATCCGCGACAGCGCGGGCCTCGCCGCCGCCGACGTCATCATCCGCGAAGCGGCCCTCAGGCTTCAGCCAGCCCTCAGGCCCGGCGATACGGTGGCCCACGCCGGCGGGGGCCGCTTCTTCGTCATGCTGGGCGGGATCAAGCGGAGCACCGACGTCGCCGCCCCCATCAGCCGGCTGTCCGAGGCCTTCGAGAAGCCCTTCGAGCTCGAGGGCAGCGAGCTTTTTGCCAAGATCGTCATGGGCATCAGCCTCTTCCCCGACGATGGCAACGTGCCGGAGGCGCTCCTGCGCAACGCGAGCACGGCGCTCACCCGCGCCAAGGCGACGCTCGGCCAGGGCTACGAGTTCTACAGCCGCCATATGACGGATAGCGCCGTCAAGCGGCTCTCGACCGAGGGCGAGCTGCGCCGGGCGATCGAGCGCAGCGAGCTCGAGGTCTTCTATCAGCCCCAGGTGAACACCCTTAGCTTCAAGATCATCGGCATGGAGGCGCTCGTGCGCTGGCGCCACCCCGCGCGCGGGCTTGTCTCGCCCGGCGAGTTCATCGCCATCGCCGAGCAGAGCGGCCTCATCGTGCCGCTCGGCGAGTACGTCCTGCGCATGGCGTGCGTGCAGACCGAGGCGTGGCAGCGCCGGGGAATTTGCGATTTTCCCGTCTCGGTGAACGTCTCCGGCTGGCAGCTCATGCGCGAGGATCTCGGCGACCGCGTGCTCGCCGTTCTCGAGGAGACCGGGCTGCCGCACGCCGGGCTCAAGCTCGAGCTCACCGAGAGCACGATCCTGCGCAACGTCGAGCTCGTCACCCGCACGATGAACCGCCTCGCTGCGACCGGCATCACCTTCGCCGTCGACGACTTCGGGATCGAGCACTCCGCATTGAGCTATCTCTCGCGCCTGCCGGTCGAGACGCTCAAGGTGGACCACTCCTTCGTCTCGCGGATGACCGGTGATCCCGCCCATGGCGCGCTCGTGCAGGCCATCATCTCGATGACCCATGCCATGGACAAGAAAGCCATCGCGGAAGGGGTCGAGTCGAACGAGGAGCTCACCTACCTGCGCGCCTATCGCTGCAATGGGATCCAGGGCTTCCTCTTCAGCAAGCCCTTGCCGCCCGCGGAATTCGAGACCCTGCTCGAGGCCGAAGTGCTGCCGCCGCGACAGGCAGCCGAGTAGACGCCCTCCGGCAGTGCTTCATTTTGAGTCTCCAATTGAGACTCCGGGCTCTTGGCTTCGATATGATGCCTCTCACGAGCCCAAAGGTCATCCGTGGACAGAGCGCACGCAATCAGCGCGGAAAGCGGCACACGCCCGTCAGAAGGGCCAACGAAAGAGCTACCGGGAGAGTTGATGGTTGAGGTCAATTGATTACGGGACGCACCTCGGTGGGGCGGGGTCTCTTAAACTTCATCTGGTGCGATGCAGTTAGGAATTATATGCACGATCGCCAATTGCGCAGCTGATGGGCTAAGAGAGAGCACCGTGTCAGATGTCGAACTCTATATAGGCTCGCCCATTGAGCACGCGTCGGACCGCGCTGTCCTTGGACGGGCGATTGACCTGTTGTCGCGACGCAATCTCCCCGCCGTCATTCTAGCTAACGTAAATGTTGGTGGCCGACAGATCGATCTCATCGTCGCTTTGGACCAGCTTACCTACGTTATCGAGGCCAAGTCGTCGTCAAACCCAGTGCGAGGAGGAATAGATGGCATCTGGGAAGTGCGTGTAGCTTCTGGAGGCTGGAAGCCGATCCGAAACTATTATCAGCAGACGCTGCAAGCAAGCTATGCGCTTCGAGACGCGATGAGTCATTTTGCGGGAACTCCTGTTGAATATCACTCCGCCGCACTGATCTTCGTACCATCGATTCCCGCAGGGTCGTTGATATGCCCAGGCGACTTTAAGGTCGCTGTGATCGGACTCGATGCGTTCACCGATCTTTTGGGAGCAAGCAGCGTCGGCCATTGGTCGCTCAATCAATGGCACCGCTTTGCTACTCATTTGCGCCTTACAAAGGTGCCGAACTTGGCAGCGGCCTTCGATGCTCAATTGGCTGACGCCGAGAATCTCGCCAGTCGCTATATATCTGCGTTTCGGGCTACCTACGGCCCTCTCGCCTCCGAGCTTATACCCTATCCATGCATTCTCGACGGCACGGCAGTTAGCTCAGATGAGGTGGCTGCGCAAGGTGGGGCCGGCGCTAACCTGTTGCTGCACGGGCCATCCGGCTGTGGCAAGACCCTCGCGGCCTATCGCATCGCAACTGAGACGATCGATCGCGGACGCCTGCCGATATTCCTTCGTGCGAAGGATTTCCAGGGAAACTTTGGCGATGCGGTCAACCGAGAGGTCACGTTGCTTGATACGCCATCCGCCAAATCTCTCGTTGCCGCATGCCAGCGACTTGGGCGGCCAATGTCATTCATTCTCGACGGTTACAATGAATGTTCTGAGCAAGAACGAGGCCGGCTGACGCGTGCATTGGCAGCAGCGACTCGCCGCTATGAAGCGAGCTTGATTGTCACGACTCAAATAGACATTGAGCTTACCCAGCTTCTTGATCTTCAGAAAATCCAAGTCTCGCCACCGGATGCGGATACCAAGCTCGCCATCGCTAAACGAGCATCCGGGACAGCGGCACTTCACGTCGACCTTGAAGAGTTGCTCGTCTCGATAGAGACCGGACTAGAAGCGCGGCTACTTGGGGAAATCGGTCGCGGAATCTCTCCGGGTGCGAGCCGATTTACGATCTTCGACGCATATGTGCGCAAGAGGCTGGATGGTTCCGCTCATGATGGTATCCGGACGCTGACACAGATTGCAGGACTTCTGACCGATCGCGTTTCATTCAGTCTATCAGTCCGCGATCTCGAACGATTCTCGGAACAAGCGAAAATACATCCAACTCTCTTGCGGCGGCTGGGCGAAACACGGTTTCTGGCGTTGCGCGGCGAGCGGGCTAGCTTCGCCCATGAGCTGTTTCTCAACGCCTTTGCCGCTGAGGCTGTAATTCGACGGGCCGCCGGGAATGCATTAGAAATTGCAAGAGCACTAAAAGCCCCGCAGCACATAGGACGCAAGGACCTCATCGTGGGCGCCATTGACGATACATCGCTTTTGGCATTGGTGCTTGACGAGATTACCGATTCCGCACTGATCGATGCGTGCCTTGCCGGGCAGTGCGGTCGTCCAGCACGCGTATGGGCTGAGGCCAG
>DATEQI010000162.1:0-6474 GCA_035272805.1 Alphaproteobacteria bacterium
CGGCGTCATCGCGTGCTGAGCTACGGCTACAAGGGCGCCACGCTCGGCCTCGAGCACGTCGCAGCGAATGCCGCCGGCCAGTCCATCCGCTTCACCCTCGGCGGGCGGCGGCGCACGGCAGCACTCGCCCTCCTCGGCGCCTTTCAGGCGGGCAATCTCCTGGCCGCCCTCGGGCTCGTCCTCGGGCTCGGCGGCGACACGGAGGCCGCGGTCGCGGCCCTTGCCCATGTGCAGGGTGCGCCCGGCCGCATGCAGCAGGTGGCGCGCCTCGGCAACGGCGCTTCCGTCGTGGTCGACTACTCGCACAAGCCCGATGCGCTCGCGGCCGTCCTCGAGGCGCTCAGGGGGCTCACCCAAGCGCGTCTCCACGTCGTCTTCGGCTGCGGCGGCGAGCGGGACGCCGGCAAGCGGCCCCAGATGGGCGCCATCGCCGAGCGCCTCGCCGATCGCGTCATCGTGAGCGATGACAATCCGCGCGGCGAGGATGCCGGCGCCATCCGCCGCCAAGTGCTCGCCGGCTGCCCGCGCGCGCGCGAGATCGGCGACCGCGCCGAGGCGATCGAGACGGCGGTCCGGGAGCTCGGGCCGGGCGACATCCTCCTCATCGCCGGCAAGGGCCACGAGCGCGTCCAGATTGTCGGCGACAAAATGCTGCCGTTCGACGACGCCGAAGTCGCGCGCAAGGCGGCGCTGCGGCTCGAGGGGAGCAGCACATGACAGGCACCTCGGCTCCGCTCTGGACCGCAGACGAGGTCGTGAGCGCGACCGGCGGCCGTACCAGCGCCCGCTTCGGCGCCACGGGCGTCTCCATCGACAGCCGCACGCTCGAGGCGGGCGACCTCTTCATTGCCATCCGCGGGCCGCGGGCCGATGGCCACGACCATGTGCGCCAGGCGTTCGAGCGGGGTGCCGCCGCCGCCGTGGTGGCGCGCGTGCCCGGGGGCTGCGAAGCACGTGCGCTCGTCCTTGTCGCGGACACGCAGAGCGCCCTTGAAGCCCTGGCTGCTGCCGCGCGCGCGCGCACGGCGGCAAAGGTGATCGCGGTCACCGGCAGCGTCGGCAAGACCGGCACCAAGGAGGCGTTGAGACTCGTGCTCGAGCATCAGGGCAAGACCGCGGCGAGCGCCGGCAGCCTCAACAATCTCTGGGGCGTTCCGCTCTCTCTCGCCCGCATGCCCCGGGACGCGGTCTACGGCGTCTTCGAGCTCGGCATGAACCATCCAGGCGAGCTCGCCCCGCTCTCGCGTCTCGTCTCCCCGCATGTCGCCGTCATCACCACGGTCGAGGCCGTGCATTTGGAGTTCTTCGGCCAGCTGGCGGACATCGCGGAGGCGAAAGCCGAAATCTTTGCCGGCATGCGCGGCGGCATCGCCGTGCTGAACCGCGACAACCCCTTCTTTCCACAGCTTCTCGGCTGCGCCCGCGCCGCGGGTATCGAGCGCGTCATCGGCTTCGGCGCGCATCCCGAGGCCGAGGTGCGGCTCATCTCCTGGAAGCCTTCGCCCGACGGGAGCGACGTGGTCGCCCGCGTGGGCGCCCGCGAGCTCGACTATCGCGTCGGCGTGCCGGGCAGGCATTGGGCGCTCAATAGCTTGGCCGTGCTGGCGGCCGCGCTCGCACTCGGCGCCGATGTGAAGCGCGCGGCCACATCCCTTGCCGCTCTTGCGGCGCTGAAAGGACGCGGCCGGCGCCACCGCATCCGCCTCCGAAGCGGCAGCTGCGAGCTGATCGACGACAGTTACAACGCCTCGCCCGCCTCCATGCGCGCCGTCTTCGACGTCCTGGCCGCGGCCGAGCCGGGCAAAGGCGGCCGGCGCATCGCAGCACTCGGCGACATGCTCGAGCTCGGCCCCCAAGCAACGCCTCTACATGCCTCTCTGGCCCAGCCCATCGCGGCCGCGGGCATCGACCTCGTCTTCACCGCCGGTCCGCTCATGGCGGCACTCGACCGCGCGCTGCCGCCCGCACTTCGCGGCGCGCATGCGGAAAGCTCCGAAGCGCTTGCCAAGATGCTCATTGCGGCGCTCCGGCCCGGTGACGTGATCGCGGTCAAGGGCTCGCTCGGATCGCGCATGGGCAAGGTGGTGGAAGCATTGCTCGCGCTCGACGAGCTGCCGAGCGCCGTCAACGGCTAGGAGGTCCGCATGCTGTTCAACCTCCTCGCTCCGCTCACCGAAGAGTTCGGACCGTTCAACCTCTTCCGCTACATCACCTTCCGCACGGGAGGCGCAATCGCGACGGCACTCCTCATCAGCTTCCTGCTCGGGCCGCATCTCATCGCCTGGCTCAGGCTCAAGCAGCGCGAGGGCCAGCCGATCCGCGAGGACGGCCCCGAGGGCCATCTCCTCAGCAAGAAAGGCACGCCCACGATGGGCGGGGTGCTCATCCTGGCGGCGATCACCCTCAGCACGCTGCTCTGGGCCGACCTCACCAACGGCTATGTCTGGCTCGTGATGTTCGTGACCTTCGGCTTCGGCGCGATCGGGGCCGCGGACGATTATCTCAAGCTCAGCCGGCGCTCGAGCCGCGGGCTGCCCGGCCGGGTCAAGCTCGCGGGCCAGGTGATCATAGCACTCCTCGCGGGCGCTTGGTTCGTCTACCACGCGCCGGCCCCGCTCAACACCGGCTTCGCCGTGCCCTTCTTCAAGGCGGTGCTGCTCCAGCTCGGCTGGTTCTTCCTTCCGGTCGCCGCCTTCGTGATCGTGGGCGCCTCGAATTCGGTCAATCTGACCGACGGCCTCGACGGGCTCGCCATCGTGCCGGTCATGATCGCTGCCGCCGTGTTCGGGCTCATCTCCTACGTGACCGGCAACACGGTGTTCGCCAATTACCTGCAGCTCCACTATGTGGCCGGCGCGGGCGAGCTCGCCGTCTTCTGCGGCTCGCTCGTGGGGGCGAGCCTCGGCTTCCTCTGGTTCAACGCTCCGCCGGCCATGGTCTTCATGGGCGACACGGGCTCGCTCTCATGCGGGGGCGCGCTCGGCGCCGTCAGCGTCGTCACCAAGCACGAGCTCGTGCTTGCGATCGTAGGCGGGCTCTTCGTGCTCGAGACCGTGTCGGTCCTCGTGCAGGTGTTCTCCTTCAAGCTCACCGGCAAACGCGTCTTTCGCATGGCGCCGCTCCATCACCACTTCGAGAAGAAGGGCTGGCAGGAGGCGACCATTGTCATCCGCTTCTGGATCATCGCGTCGATCCTGGCGCTCGCCGGCCTCGCGACGCTCAAGCTGAGGTGAGCGGGTGATCGACGTATTCCCCTTCGCCGGCTTCCCGGTGGCGCTCATGGGCCTCGGCAAGAGCGGCATGGCGAGTGCCAAGGCGCTGATCGCGAGCGGCGCCGAAGTGTGGGCGTGGGACGACAGCATCGAGCGGCGCGCCGAAGCCGAAGCCGCCCACGTCCCGCTCGTCGATCTCTACGAGAAAGACTTGCGGGAGGCGACCACGATCGTCTGGAGTCCGGGCATTCCGCACAGCTACCCCAAGCCCCATCCTATTGCCGCGCGCGCGCGCGCGGCCGGGCTCGAGATCATCTGCGACGTCGAGCTGCTCGCGCGCAGCCAGCGCGGCGCTTCCTACGTCGGCATCACGGGGACCAACGGCAAGTCGACCACGACCGCACTCGTCGGCCACATCTTGAGCCTCGCCGGGCGCCGCGTCGAGACGGGCGGCAATCTCGGCACGCCGGCGCTTGAGCTCCAGCCCCTCGGCGAGGAAGGCATCTACGTGCTGGAGATGTCGTCCTACCAACTCGAGTTGACGCTCTCGATAACCTTCGACATCGGCGTCCTCACCAACATCAGCCCGGACCATCTCGATCGCCACGGCGGGCTCGCCGGCTACATCGAGGCGAAGAAGCGCATCTTCCATCGCCAGACCGCGCCCCGCACCGCCGTGGTCGGCGTCGACGATGCGGCCTCGCGCGCCATCTACGACGAGCTCGCGGCGCGGGCCGAGCAGCGCGTGGTGCCGATATCGGCCGAAGCGCCGATAGCCGCCGGGGTCTACGTTTCGGGCGGCCGGCTCGTCGACGACACTCAAGGCCTGAGGAGCGAAGTCGCCGATCTCGCCAAGATGCCGACCCTCCCGGGCCGCCACAATTGGCAGAACGCCGCTGCCGCCTATGCCGCGACAAGGGCCGCCGGCGTGCATCCGACGGTGATCGCGGCCTGCCTCGGCAGCTTTCCCGGACTTGCGCACCGCCAGGAGCTCGTCGCCGTCATCGACGGCGTCCGCTACGTGAACGACAGCAAGGCAACCAACGCGGACGCCGCCGCGAAGGCGCTCGTCTGCTATGAGCGCATTTATTGGATCGCGGGCGGCCGTGCCAAGGAGGGCGGCATCGAGGCGCTCGCTCCCCACTTCGGCCGCATCGTGCACGCCTATCTCATCGGCGAGGCGGCGGAGACCTTCGCGAAGACGCTCACTGGCATGGTCCGCTTCACGCTTGCGCGCACGCTCGCTACGGCGCTCGAGGCGGCGAGCCGGGACGCCGGGCGCGAGCTCGGCGAGGGTGCGGTCGTGCTGCTCTCGCCCGCCTGTGCGTCTTGGGACCAGTTTGCCAATTTCGAGGCGCGCGGCGAGGCGTTCAAGGCGCTGGTCGCAGCCCTTCCCGGCAGGCGCGAGCATCCCGTTCAGGCGGAGGCGGCACCATGAGCCTCACCTTCGCGCGCACGGACACGAGCGTCATCGGCCGCTGGTGGTGGACGGTCGACAAGTGGCTGCTCGTGGCCGTCTCGGTGCTCGCCCTCATCGGCGTGATCATGACGCTCGCCGCGAGTCCGCCTGTCGCCACGCGCATCGGCTACGACTCGCTCTTCTTCGTGCGGCGCGAGCTCGTCTACCTGCCGTTGGCGCTCGTCATCATGCTCGCGGTCTCGCTCATGGAGCCGCGCGGCGTCAGGCGGGTTTCCGTCCTCATCTTCATCATAGCGCTCGTCCTTCTCGCGCTGACGCCCTACATCGGCACCGAAATCAAGGGCGCCAAGCGCTGGATCTATATTGCCGGGCTGTCGCTCCAGCCCTCCGAGTTCGTCAAGCCGACCTTCGCCGTCGTCGCCGCCTGGATGTTCGCGGCCCAGCGCCAGGGACAGGGAATCCCCGGCTATCTCATCGCCATCCTGCTCTACGGCGCCATCGCCGCGATGCTGGTCGTCCAGCCCGACATCGGCATGGTCGTGGTGGTCTCGGCCGTATGGTTCACCCAGTTCTTTCTCGCCGGCCTGCGCGCATTCTGGGTCGTGCTCATCTCGACGCTCGGGATTGGAGCCCTCGTCGCCGCCTACATCCTGCTGCCCCATGTGGCGAGCCGCGTCGATCATTTTCTCAACCCGCAGACGGGCGACAGCTATCAGGTCGAGCGCGCCATGGAGGCCTTCTCCAACGGCGGCCTGTTCGGCCGCGGCCCGGGCGAGGGGGTCGCCAAGCTCCACCTCCCGGATGCGCACAGCGACTTCGTCTTCGCCGTCGCGGGCGAGGAGTTCGGCCTCTTCGCCTGCCTGCTCATCGTGGCGCTTTTCGCCTTCGTCGTCCTGCGCGGCATCGGGCGCCTTCTGCAGGAGCAGAACCTCTTCGTGCTCCTCGCCGGCTCGGGCCTGCTCATCCAGTTCGGGCTCCAGGCCGTCGTCAACATGGCCTCCGAGCTGCACCTCATGCCGACCAAGGGGATGACGCTGCCCTTCATCAGCTACGGCGGATCATCGCTGCTCGCATTGGCGCTCGGCATGGGCATGGTGTTGGCGCTGACGCGCAAGCGCGTCGGGCCGGGAGGGCTCGGATGAGTGCCAAGCCCGGCGCCATCATGCTCGCGACCGGCGGCACCGGCGGCCATATCTTTCCGGCAGTGGCAACCGCGCGCGCGCTCGCCGCGCGCGGCCACCGCGTGCTCGTCGTCATCGACGGCCGCGGGGCCGCCCATGCCGAGAAGTTCGCGAGCGCCGAGGTGCGCGTGATCGCCGCCGGCGGCATCGCCGGACGCGGCCTTCTCGAGCGCGGCCATGCTGCGGTCCGCCTCGGCATCGGCTTCTTCCAGGCCCGCGCCTTGATCGCGAGCGCCAAGCCCGATGCCGTCCTCGGCTTCGGCGGCTACGCAGCACTCCCGCCCATGGCCGCGGCCCTGCTCTCGCGGGTGCCGACGGCACTGCACGAGCAGAACGCGATTCTCGGGCGCGCCAATCGCCTGATCGCACCCCATGTGCGGCTCATCGCCACCTCCTTCGCGGACACGCGAGGCATTCGCGAAGCCGATCGCGGCAAGGCGGTGTTGACGGGCAATCCCGTGCGCGGCGAAATCGCGGCGCTCGCCGGCCTGCCGTACCCGCAGCTCCGCGCAGGCGAGCGCTTCCGCCTGCTCGTGCTCGGCGGCAGCCAGGGCGCGCGCGTGTTCAGCCGCGTCGTGCCGGTAGCCGTTCAGCGCCTGCCGGCCGAGCGCCGGCGCCTGCTCAAGGTCGACCATCAGGCCCGACCCGAGGACCAGGCGGG